>PMUE01000179.1 GCA_003167055.1 Vulcanimicrobiota bacterium
CGCGCCGACATGGACGCGCTGCCGATCACCGAAGACTCCGGCGAAGAGTATCGCTCCGAGGGCCCCGGCGTCATGCACGCCTGCGGGCACGACGGACACGTCGCGATCCTGCTGGCGGCAGCCCGCACGTTGTGCGAGCGCAGGGCGGAGGTGCCGGGAACGCTCGTGTTCTGCTTTCAACCCGGCGAAGAGGGACCGGCCGGCAACAAGCTGATGATCGACGACGGCGCGCTCGAGAATCCGCATGTCGATCGCTGCTTCGCGTTGCATCTCTACAGTGGCCTCGAGGTGGGCAAGGTCGGGATTCGCGACGGCGCGTTCTTCGCGTCATCCGATCGCTTCACGCTCACGCTCAAAGGCCGCGGCGGCCACGGCGCGATGCCGCAGGTCACCGTCGATCCGATCGTCGGCGCATCGCAACTGGTCACGATGTTGCAAACTATTGCGAGCCGCGAGATTGCGCCGAAAGATCCCGTGGTCGTCACGGTTGGCACGATGCACGCCGGCACGACGTTCAACGTCATTCCGGACAATGCGGAGATGACGGGAACGGTCCGCGCCTTCAGCGACGAGGTGCGACGTTCGATTCCCGAGCGCATGGAACGCATGATCGAAGGTAACTGCGACGCGATGCGGCTTGATTATGATTTCGAATACTTGTGGGGCTATCCGCCGACGGTGAACGACCGGGCGATGAATGACGTGGTGCGCGCGGCCGCGTCACGCGCAATCGGCGAGGAGCACATCGTCGATCCGCACGACGTCGTGATGTGGGCGGAAGACATGTCGTACATGATGGAGCTGCGACCGGGCGCCTATTTCGTCGTCGGCGTGCGCGGTCCGACGCTCGGCATCGAGCCGCAACACTCAGCGCGCTACGACATCGACGAACGCGCGCTCGACGTAGGCTTCAAAATGATGGTGGAGCTGGCACTCATCGGCTAGTTCGTCGCGATGATCAGGTGCATCGTGGCGAAATCGAACGTGACCGCCGTCTTGCGGAAGAACTCGTGCGACACGGTGCCGGCGACGGTAAACGGAAAGATGCCGTATTGGTCGTGGTCGGGAAAATAGACGCCGTCGAGGTCATCGACGGTGCAGGCGCCGATCGTAACGTTGGCGGTGAAGGGTAGCGACGAGACGGTGCCGCCGCCGCCGACGCCGCTATGCGGATGCGTCGCATCCACGCTGATTGCCGCGGCGTCGAGCGCCGTCTTGGTGAGCTGAACGCCGAACGTTCCGCCGGTATCGACGTTAAATAGCCCGGCAGGCCCATTGTTCGCGCGGCCTTGCACGAAGATGAAGTGATCGCCGACCAGCCACATGGGGACGATTGTCGCTCCTTGCGCGGCGGCCTCGCGTTCAAACGACGACGATGCATCACGATCCGCAAGAATGAGTTCGCCGTGGCGGTAGTCGAGCGTCGCGAGGAAATGCGTGAAAAGCGCCGAGCCGAGGATGCCGTCGATGTGCGGGCCGCCGAGCGGGGGCACCGGAAGTACGGAGGCAGGAACGTTGCTGAGTTGCCAACCGCCGAGATCGAGCCGGTCGACGGTGGTCTTCATGGTTTGCGCATGCTCGCCCCCGGCGAATGTTCCCTGACCCGCGCTGCTTGTTACCAGCCCAAGCGATTGGGCAAAGCCCGCGTCGAGAACGATGTTCGGCGCGCCGGTGTCGATCAGGAAATGTGCGTCGCGGCCGTTGACGCGCACGGCGATCATCGGGAGCGGATCGGTTTGGATGAATTTTACGACGGCGGGTCCGGTATGCGGCGCGACGCGGTCGATGGCACCATCGGTCCGCAGCGCGATCGTCGCTTGATTGGCGGCGATGTGGCTATCGTTCGGCGCGATCCGTTCAAGGACGGCAAGCCAACGCTGTGCGTCAGCGATATCGTCCGCGTAGATCGAGAGCCGCGTGAGCCCGAGCGCCGCAGCGGCGTCGTTCGGATTGGCTTGGATCGCTGCGGCATAGGCATTGCGTGCCGCGACAAAGTCGCCGGAACGAAATGCGGCGTCGGCGTCGATCGACGCCGCAAGGATCAGTGCGGCGAGCACGCGCTATTGATCGCCGCGCAGGAACTTCTGGAGAAACTCGGAGCCCGACTTCATCGCCGACTCGAGGTTGTCGAGCGCGGCCTTGGTTTGTTCATTGGTGGCGTCGGCACTTTGCCGCGCTTCATCGATCAGGGTCGCGCGCAATTTATCACTGTCGCCCAGCGCTTGGGCGATCTTCGCCTGCAACTCGCGCGCTTGCTCCATGGCTTTGTTCATAAAATCGTCGCTGCTCACGATGCATCCTCACTTTCCGTGACGGTAAGTACCCACCGGATTGCTCGCGCATACTGGTCCAACTCGCGAAGCGCCCGGTCGAATGCCCGGTAGGCGGCGTCCTCGCTCCAGCGTTTACCCGAACTGCGGGATAAATGTTTCCCATAGGAGAGGGCCGCCTCCAGCTGGCGCTCGATGGCCGGCCACTCATCGCGAAGCGCTCGCTCGGAGGCATCGCTCAACCGGTCGATCAGCGGCGGCGCCGGCAGGCCGGGGGCGTGCATCGCGCATTCGAGCCGCACCAGCGCGTACTCGCTACGCGCCGTGATGAACGAACCCAGGAGTTGCACGAGCCGAACGTCCATATATTCCATTATGTCCGATGTGCGACGCTATGTCATCGTGGGGAATGGCTTTGCCGGGACGACGGCCGCTGAACAGTTACGAAAGCATGACCCAACGTGCGAGGTCACGCTCTTCGCCGACGAGCCCTATCCTCTATATAACCGCATTTCGCTCCCGCCGATGCTTCGCAAGCAGCTTCCCGAAGAGAAGGTGATGATGCGCAGTTTCGTCGCGCACGAGGCGAATGGCATCGCACTCAAGCTAGGAACGCGCGTCGACGCCATCGATACTGAAGGTCGAACGGTCGTTGCCGATGGCCGCGAATATCCGTTCGACGCCTTACTGATTGCGACCGGTGGCCGACCCAACCCCGCGCCGGCACCCGGCGGAACCGGCGCGAGCAACGTCTATAACTTCCAATACCTGGACGAGACACGCGCGATTTCCGAGCAGATCGACCGCTCGAAAAGTGCGGTCGCCATTGGCGGCTCGTTCATCGCCTACGAGCTGGCGGAGGCCTTTGCCTCGCGCAAGGTCGAGACGCACTGGATCATGCGCGGTCCGCACGTGTTGCATCGGCTGCTCGACGACGTTGCCGGCGAATTCGTGGATGAAGCCGCGCGCAACGACGGCGTGCACATGCACTACGGCGAGCAACTCGACGAGTTCATTCGCGACAACGGCGTCGTGACCAAGGTGCGCACGAAAAGTGGTCTCGAAATTGCTGCCGAGTGTTACGGCGTCGGCTTCGGTCTGACGATGAACACCGAAATCGTTGACGGCACGCCGATCCAGGCCGGTAAGAACGGGATCCTGTGCAACGATCACCTCGAGACCAGCGTCCCCGGTATCTACGCGGCGGGCGACATCGCGGACTTCTACGATCCAATTCTTGAGATGCGCTATCGCATGGGGACCTGGAACAACGCCGGTGCGCACGGCAAGGTGGTCGCGCAAAACATGATGGGCGGCAGCGAGAAATACCACGACGTGCCGGAGTATTCGTCCTTGCTTTTCAAGGGTCAGACGATTACGCAGTTCGGGCTTTCACCTGACCTGCAGCCGGAACTCGAGGTTGCGCGCAAGATCGATAGCGAGAAGCGTTGGTATCGCGCGCTGTTCTTTTGGCAAGATCGTCTCGTCGGGGGCATCATGCTCGGCAAAGGCAACCGCGCCGGCAAGCGCAAGTACGTCGAAGCGATCAAGAGCAAAGAGACCTTCCCGAAACCGCAATGGGAAGCCATGCTCGACTGGACCGCCTAGAGCGCGTTGCTTACGTCATCATCACTCACACGTCTGTGTCGGTTCACCGACATTTACGGCTTTCACGCGATCATCGATCGTGAAGCTTAGAACAATTCGCGTAGACAAACTGCATGCGAGATTGAATGCGCCGCCAAGAGTGACGTCTGCGTCAGGATTCGGAATGGATGCAGGCGTCCTGGCGAACATTTGTGCACAGGCACCCTCTTGTTTCGGGAGCGGCTCCCGCTGGTACGGCCACGCGCCACTCGACGGGTTGCTTCTATCACAGCCCCCAGCGAGAACCACCCGGTTCGCGTTAGTGACCACACGTGGTATTGCTAAACCCTTCACGAACGCGTAATTGTAGGCTGTCAGCCCTTGAGATCGGAGCATTTTGTATGCTGCGGCACGAGTCATCCCCGGAGTGATGTGCGAGCGTATCCACTGCGCTTCTTTCGAGGCAAATGCGACACTTTCGTCGCTCGCAGTCGCGAGTGCCTTAGCGAACGATTCCCCCAGCGCGAATCGATCTGCACGGTTAGCGGGAGTGCTCGTATAGATGGCTTCGAGTGTCGAGCCAGCGGTTCCGTCGTCCATCACGGCCAACGCCATCGCTACAACATATTCTTCATATGCGCGCTGCGAGCTCACTAGGGCACGCGGGTCTGCGAACGGTCTTGCGTCGGAAGAGATCCAAATGATCTCGGTCGGAGCCGATCCCGGTTCACGCCCTTGATAAGAAACGTACCGCGCATCCGATGGCATGTCGGTCGGCTCTTTCTTGATCACTCTTATTGGTAGCGGCTGGTAGTTCAGCGCGTTGACTGCCCGTGTAAACGCATCGATGTCGGCCCAACCAATCGCTCGACCTTGAACAGTGACGTGTATCGGCGCGCGTGGCGCCTCCTGTGCGGACGCCAAAACGGGCAGCACGCAGAGGGCTACCGCGGTCGCGGCGCAAAGCGCGGCGCTGCTCCTTGCAATGGTTTTCATCGATTACTCCCGCCGGGATGACAAAGCGGCGGACTTCACTGCCGCTACGAACGCGTCGACGTCGGAATCAGAGGTGGCCCAGTGGGTCATCCAGCGCACTTCGGGCAGCGCTTCATCGAAGCAATAGAAGAAGAACTGTTGCTGCACGCGCGCGATCGCTTCGCGTGAAAGCGTCGCGAAGATGGCGTTGGCACGCACCGGCCGGGTGATCGTGACGCCCGGGATGTCGCGTACACCTGCGTGCAGTCGCTGCGCCACTTGGTTGGCGTGTGAAGCGTAGCGCAGCCAGCGGTCGTCGGTGAGCAAGGCTTCGAATTGCGCCGAGATGTAGCGCATCTTCGAGGCGAGTTGCATGGCTTGTTTACGCACGTACGGCCCAACGTTCTCGCTCATCTCCGGGTGGAAGAAGCACACGGCTTCGCCGCCGAGCAGGCCGTTCTTGGTGCCGCCGAAGGTGAGCACGTCGACGCCAACGTTCTTGGTTATCTCGCATGGCGTGGCGCCGAGCGCGGCGGCGGCGTTGGCGATGCGCGCGCCGTCCACGTGAACGATCAGGTCGTGATCATGCGCAAACGCGCACAGCTCGCGCAGTTCGCGTAGTTCGTAGACGTCCCCCCATTCGGTCGTGTTCGAAATGGAGATCACGCGAGGCTGCGGGTGGTGTTCGCCCCGCCCGGCGAGCAGATGCGGTTCGATGTCTGCGATGCGCAGCTTGCCGTCGGCAGTCGTAATCGGAATGACCTTCGAGCCCGTGAAACGCTCGAAGGCGCCGCATTCGTCGACTTGCAGATGTGCGGTCGACGGGGTGAGCACGGCTTCCCAGGGTCGCGTCACGCAACTGAGCGCAATGATGTTCGCTCCGGTGCCGTTGAAGGCGAAATACACGTCGGTATCATCGCCGAAGTGCTCGCGAAATCGCGCCGTGGCCCGTAAGGTCCAGGCGTCGTCACCGTAGCCGACCGCATCCCCCTGGTTAGCCGCAACAATCGCCTGGAGAATTTCCGGCGCGATCGGGGCATTGTTGTCGCTTGCGAAACTGCGCTGCATCAGAGGGTCACCGTCGTTCCGCGATACGCAACGTCAGCCTTCCACCCGAACGAACCGCGTGCCATCGCCGCAAGCGCAGCAGCCGACGGCGCTTCGCCGTGAACCGCGTAGAGGTGCGGCGTCGTGGTGCAAGTTTGCAGCCAACGATGCAGCTCGTTGCGATCGGCGTGCGCGCTAAAGCCCGAAAGATGCACGATTGCCGCTGCAACCGGGATCGTATCGTTGTAGAGGGTGACGCGCTTGGCGCTGTGGGTGAGGATGTAGCCGAGCGTCCCGAGACTTTGATAGCCCGGAAAGATCACCGTGGCTTTTGCATCGCCGAGGTTATTGTGCAAGTGGTGAAGGATGCGACCACCCGATGCCATGCCACTCGCCGACACGATAACGTGCGGGCCCTTGACATCATTGAGCGCTTTTGATTCTTCGGTCGTCACGTGCAACGTGAAGTCGCGGATGCCGAACGGCGTTGATTGCGAGTCGTTGGCGACCGACCGGTGTGCGTTGGGAAAACGCTCGAAGACGTCATCGACTTTCTCGGCCATCGGACTGTCGAGATGGACCGGCAGATTCGCAATCTGCGGGTCCTGCGCTTGGAGGGTTGCAATCGCGAGCAGAATGTCTTGCGAGCGTTCGACCGCAAAGGCGGGAATGACGATCGCGCCACCGCGCGCGATACCGGCGAGCAGTGTCTGGTGCAGTGCCTCGGTAGGCTCAGGCGGATGCACTTGATTGGCATAGGTTGATTCGCAGATGAGATCGGTTGCGGCGCCCATCGGCTCGGGATCGAAGAGCAAGGGCCGATCGTAACGGCCCAAGTCGCCGGAGAAAACCACCCGCTTTCCTTCGAATTCAAGCCCGGCGAAGGCCGAGCCGATGATGTGGCCGGCATCAAAGTACGTCGCTTTGAGCGCGCCGACCACGTCGAATGGCTCGTGGTACGCTACCGGCTGCACGTGCTTCATCGTGCGGTCGACGTCGCGTTGATCGTAGTACATCGGCGGAGCATACGGCCGCTGATGTTGGAACCCACGCTCCTGCAACTCTTGCTGCAGGTGGGCGGAATCGTCGAGCACGATCTCCATCACGTCCACCGTCGGCGGCGTGCAGAAGATCGGGCCCGAAAAGCCGTCGTGAATCAGTTTGGGCAAATAGCCGACGTGATCGAGATGACCGTGCGTGATGATCACCGCATCGATGTCGTCAGCCGGCACGGGAAGCGGAAGGCCGTTGAGCGCGGTGACGCTCGCCACACCTTGAAACATGCCGCAATCGACGAGGATGTGCTTGCCGCCGACAGTGAGCAGATGTTTGCTGCCGGTGACGATGCCGGCCGCCCCAATGAACGTAAGCTCAGCCACGGTCGAAGACCACCGACGAGGGCATGCCGCTGCGCAGATACTCTTCGAGGCAACGGTCAACGAGTTTTTCCGGATTGTCCTCGGTGATCATGACCGAGCCGGTGTCTTTTTGCACGAGGCCGGCAATCCGGGTGAACTCGTTGGAGATGCCGCCGGAGTTGGTAAGAATGCCGATCAATTTGCCCTCGTCGTAGGCGATAGAGAACTCGCCCAGCGTTCCGCTGCGTCCGCCGGTGAAGAGCACGAAATCCGAACTGTGAATGTTGTGCGTCTCGCGGCCCATCAAGCCTGACCCGGTAAAGACCATGGTGGTATAGGGCTGCAACGGCGAATCGTAGACCTTGACGTGTTCCTCGCGTGAGAGGGCCGGCGAGACGCCAAGGCTCACGCCCCCAGCCTCGTGCGCGCCGAGCACCGCGGCATGCGGCAGGCCGGGACAGGCGCCGGTCACAATCGTGGCATCGCGCTCGCCGATGCGCCGGCCCAATCGGCGCGCAAGGTCGAGATCCGCCTTGGTGAGGATTCCGCCGGCGGAACCCATCACCCCAATTTGGATTTTCATGGATGGGGATGTTTATGACGGTACAAGAGCCCACCTACCGGGATATCGAGCGGCGCTGGAAGGCGCTGCGCGCGCGCGACGTGCGCGTTCGCGAGGTTGCATGCGTCGGCGCGCCGCGCACATTGCTGTGCGCAGAGTACGGCGACCACACGCTCCCCGCGATCCATATCGCAGCGGGCGTACACGGCGACGAGCCCGCTGGTCCGCACGCATTGCTCGCGTTGCTCGAAACCGACGGCCTCGATCCGCGCTTCTCGTATCGTCTGTGGCCCTGCACGAATCCAAGCGGCTACGACGCGCATACGCGCGAGAGCATCGATGGACTCGATATCAATCGCACCTTTGGACGCGGCGGCTCATCGCCCGAATCGCGCGCGATCATCACCGCCAATCGCGATCGTAAATTCGAACTCGCGATCGATCTGCACGAAGACGACGATGCCAGCGGCTTCTACTGCTACGAGTACGGCGGTGCCGGCATCGGCGAGCCTCTCGTCGACATGCTCTCCGGCGGCGGCACGCCGATCGATCCGCGCCGGGTGCTCACGCCCGATCCCGACGCCGAAGCGGAAGCGATCGGCGGGCGAACGTTGACGCAGTTGCTCGTGCGCAACGCTGCGCGGCTCGGGCTTACGCTCGAGACGCCGTCGACGGTGCTGCCGTTCAGCGAACGTGTTGCGACGCACGTCGCAGCGGTGCAATTTGCGCTTCTCAGACTACCGTGAAATGATCAACTTGAAGAAGCTCGAAGAGGTTGGCCATGGCGCAACGTGATCAACTGGAAGTCGATGTGCTCTTCGTCGGTGCCGGCCCGGCATCGCTTGCGGGAGCCATTCGCCTGGGCCAACTCGCGAAGGAAGCGGGCCGCGAGCTCGAGATCCTCGTGATCGAGAAGGCCGCCGAGATCGGCAACCACGGCATTTCAGGCCTCGTCCTCGATCCGCGAGCGATCGGCGAACTGCTGCCGGATTGGCGGGAACGCGGCGCGCCGGTAGATGCGCCGGTCGGCCGCGACGAGTTGTGGTTCCTCACCAAGAGCGGCAAGATCAAAGCTCCGTTCACGCCGCCGCCGCTCAACAATCACGGCAAGTTCGTTTCGTCACTGCAGCGCCTCACCAAGTGGATGGCAACGCAAGCGGAAGCGCTCGGCGTGCAAGTGTTCGGCGAATTTCCCGGTCAGGAACTTCTGTGGGACGGCGATCGCGTGATCGGCGTGCGCACCGGCGACAAAGGCGTCGATCACGACGGCAAACCGAAAGCAAATTACGAACCCGGCGCCGATCTGCTTGCGAAAATCGTGATCCTCGGCGAAGGCCCGCGCGGCACGCTCGCTAAGCAAGCAATTCCGCGCCTCGGTCTCGACGACGGCAAAGAGCCGCAAGTGTATGCGGCGGGCGTCAAAGAACTTTGGCAATTGCCTGACGATCGTTTTCCGGCGGGCACCGTCATTCATACGCTCGGATATCCGCTTCCGCCCGAAACCTTTGGCGGCGGATTCATTTACGGCATGAAAGATCGCGTGCTCGATATCGGTCACGTGACCGGTCTGGATTACAAGAATCCGACGACCGACCCGCACAACGAATTGCAGCGCATGAAGGAGCATCCGGAAATTCGAAAGATGCTCGACGGCGCGAAGCTGATTCGCTACGGCGCCAAAGCGATTCCGGAAGGCGGACTCTTCGCGATGATCAAGCCGTACGCCGACGGTTTGATGATCACCGGTGATTCCGCCGGATTCCTCAACGGTATGCGCCTCAAGGGCGTGCACTTGGCGATGAAGTCGGGCATGATGGCGGCCGACACGGCGTGGGATGCATTGCAAGCGCAGAAGTTTGACGCCGGCCAGCTCTCGGTCTACGAACAGCGTTTTCGCGATTCGTGGGCGTACGACGAGATGCGCACCGCGCGCAACTTCCACCAAGGTTTTGAGCACGGCATGTGGGCCGGCATGTTCAATGCGGGCCTCGCCACGTTCACCGGCGGTCGTGCCTTCGGTTTCATCGACAAACTCCCGGCCAAACCGGGCTACGAAAATATGGTGAAGGCCGGCTACCGGCCAAACGAGACGCCGCGCGCGAAGATCGACAACGTGCTGACGTTCGATAAACTCACCGATGTCTACAATTCGGGCACGATTCACGAGGAAGATCAGCCGAGCCATCTTCACGTGGCCGACACGAATATCTGTCGCGACCGCTGCACCGTCGAATACGGCAATCCGTGCGCGTACTTTTGTCCCGCCGCGGTCTACGAGCCGATGTTCGAACGCGACGGCGACGAAGGCGCGGTGCACGGACGACTGCAGATCAACTTCACCAACTGCGTGCATTGCAAAACCTGCGATATCAAGGACCA
>PMUE01000090.1 GCA_003167055.1 Vulcanimicrobiota bacterium
GCTGAACGCAGGACCGAGGTAATGACCGAGCGCTGAATGACAACTTGGAGTCCCTGCGTCATCACGGTGGGATAAGTTCGCCGCCGCTGTACAGCTGCAAGCACATCGTCTTCGACCGGCCCTGGCTGGACTAACGCGGCCGCCAGAATGTTGGCGGTCGCGATCGCATCTTGTATCGCGAGATTGATGCCGACGCCGCCGACCGGCGACATCGCATGGGCGGCGTCACCGATAAAGAGCAGGCCGGGCAAACTCCAACGCTTGAGGCGATCGACGGCGACCGACAGGAGTTTGACGTCATCCCAACTCGTGATTTCGTTCACCCGATCGGCGATGACCGGTGCTGTGGCAGCCAGCTCGGCTCGAAACGCTTCCAATCCGCGTGCGCGAACAGCATCGGCGCTGTCCTTGGCGATGACAAACCCACACTGCCAGTAGTCGTTCCGGTTGATCAAAATCAGAAATGCGCCGGCGCCCACAAATCCGAGTGCCGCGTTCCGATCGTCCGGCCGTCGGGAAAGGCGCATCCAGAGGACGTCCATCGGGGCGCCGAGATCACGCGGAGTGAGGCCGGCTGCCGATCGAAGTGTCGACGTGCGCCCGTCGCACGCAACGACCACGTCGGCGCGAATCTCAAGCTCGCCGTTCTGGCCGGTAGCGCGAACGCCGGTGACGCGCCCTTGCTTGCGAATGATGTCGGTCGCGCCGGTGCTCATCAGGAGCGAGAAGCCCGCGTACGCGCGGCCCTTTTCCGCCAGAAAATTTAGGAAATCCCACTGGGGCATGATCGCGAGGAATTTCGTTTTTGCCGGAATGTGGCCAAAATCGGCGACCGTAATCGTGTCCGAACCGATGTGCGCGTCGAGCCGCACGATCTCTGAATGCGGGCGTTGCAAGAAATCGCTGAGCAGCCCGAGTTCATCGAGCACCGTCATGGTCGACGGGTGCACCGTATCGCCGCGGAAGTCGCGCAAGAAATCGCCGTGCTTTTCGAGCACGGTGACGGCGTGACCGGCGCGCGCTAAGAGATAGCCGAGCACGATTCCGGCGGGGCCGCCGCCGGCGACGCAGACGCGAGTTTGGAGCGGCGTCATCCGATAACGAGGTTGACCAGTTTGTCGGGCACGTAAATCTGCTTGCGAATCGACTTGCCGTCGATTTGCGCTTGCACGTGCGGGTCGGCAAGGGCGAGTTCGATCGCGGCGACCTCGTCGATGCCCGGTGCCGCCGGAATGCGCGCGCGGATCTTGCCGTTGACCTGGACAACCAACGTGATCTCGTCGATTGCAAGCGCGGCGTCGTCGGGTTCGATGACGCGCTCCAGGTGGACCGACGTCGTATGGCCCATGCGCGACCACAGCTCGTCGGCGATATGCGGCGCGTAGGGCGCGAGCAACAGCGGCAACGCGTGCACGGCGTACAAATACGCCGGCGCATCCTTCGCCGAAAACTCGGTCATCGCATTGATCAGTTCATCGAGCTTGGCAATCGTCGTGTTGAAGTGGAAGCGCCGCGTCGAAACTTCGTCGATCACCGACTTCGCCGCGACGTGGACGGCGCGCACCAGCGCGCGTCCGGCGGGGTCGTTGACCGGCGGCAACTCGCGCGGCGAAACCGCGGTCGCCCGCGCCAAGTGCGGCTCGGACGCGCGCCACACGCGATTGAGGAAGCGCACGCGCCCGCTGATCCCCTCGTCGGTCCAATTGCCGGTGTCCTCGGGCGGCGTCATGAACAACAAAAACAGCCGCATCGCATCGACGCCGTTGGTGTCGGCCGTCTCGTCGATGCCTACGACGTTACCGCGCGACTTCGACATCTTCTCGCCGTTGGCGAGCAGCATGCCTTGATGGAAGAGGCGCTCGAAGGGCTCGTCGCGCCCGCTCACCCAGCCTTGGTCGTGGAAGAACTTATAGAAGAAGCGCGAGTACAGCAGATGGAGAACGGTATGCTCGGCGCCGCCGATGTACTGATCGACGTTCATCCAACGATTGGCAAGATCGGTCGACCACGCCGCGTGCGTGTCGCGTGGGTCGATGTAGCGCAAGAAGTACCATGATGATTCGAAGAACGTGTCCATCGTGTCGCTCTCGCGCCGCGCGGGACCACCGCACTTTGGGCAGGTCGTGTTGATGAATGCCGGATCGCGCGCGAGCGGCGAGCCTTCGCCCGTGATCGGCACGTCGGGCGGCAGCAGGACCGGCAGCTGATCGTCGGGCACCGCAACTTCGCCGCAACGCTCGCAATACAGGATAGGAATCGGGGTTCCCCAATAGCGCTGCCGCGAAACGAGCCAGTCGCGAAAGCGATAGTTGACCGTTTTATGTCCGACGCCCATTGCGTTCACGCGCTCGGCGAGCGCGATACGCGCGCGTTCGCTCGGCATGCCGTTGTAATCGTCACTTGCAACCAGTCGTCCGTCGTCGACATACGCTGCCTCGAGCGGAGCGACGACCTCCTCGCCCGCAGGAACGATCACCTGGATGATCGGCAGTGCGTGCTTCTTTGCAAAGTCGAAGTCACGCTCGTCGTGCGCGGGTACGCCCATCACCGCGCCCGTGCCGTATTCGGCCAGCACGTAATTTGTAACCCAGATCGGAACGCGTTCGTGCGAGAGCGGATTGATCGCGAATGCGCCGGTGAACAGCCCGTCTTTTTCCATCAAGCTGGTGCGCTCGAGTTCGGACTTCGACTGCAGGCTCTCGGCGAATTGTTCGATCGCTCGCGCGTGCTTATCCGAAACGATCTTCTTGATGTGCGCAACGAGCGGATGCTCGGGCGCGACCGCCAGAAACGTGACACCGTAGACGGTGTCGATGCGCGTGGTAAAGACCTCGATCGCGGCGTCGAGCCCTTCGACGGCAAAGCCGAACTGCACGCCTTCGCTGCGTCCGATCCAGTTGCGCTGTCCGGTTTTCGTGCGCTCAGGCCAGCCGTCCAAACCATCGAGCGCGTGCAGCAACCGATCCGCGTACGCCGTGATCTTCAAGAACCACTGTGAAAGGTTGCGGCGTTCGACCAAGTGACCGCAGCGCCAGCACCGCCCGTCGATCACCTGCTCGTTGGCGAGCACAGTTTGATCGTGCGGACACCAGTTGACCGGCGCTTCACGTTTGTAGGCGAGACCGTGTTCGTAGAGGCGCAAGAACAGCCACTGATTCCAGCGATAATACTCCGGTAGACACGTGGCGATCTCGCGCGTCCAGTCGTAGCTGGTGCCCATCAAGCGCAGTTGCCGGCGCATGTTTTCGATATTCGAACGCGTCCACGCCGCGGGTTCAATGCCGCGTTGGATCGCGGCGTTTTCCGCCGGCAATCCGAAGGCGTCCCAGCCCATTGGGTGTAGCACGTTGTAGCCGAGCATCCGCATCGTGCGTGCGATCGCGTCGCCCAACGTGTAGTTCTTGGCGTGGCCGACATGGAGATCGCCGGACGGATACGGCAGCATCTCCATCGTGAAGTATTTCGGACGCGCGTCATGTCCGGGGGACGATGAAGGATCATGCGCGCGGTAAATGCCCTCGCGCTCCCAGCGTTCTTGCCAGGCGCGTTCGATGCTGCGGAAGTCGTAGGAGTCGGCCATAGGGAGGATGGTAATTGGGACGGCCGCGCGCGGGGCCCCTTTCGGGTCGGAGATTTCGGCGTGAAAGAGCGCTACAATGCAACGTTGGATTGTCGCGCTCGGGCTGCTTCTGCCCGTCGTCGCGTTCGCCGTTTGGCACCGGGCGCCGCCGGCGTTCACGACCAGCATGGCGAGCGAACAGGTTCCCAGCGTCCCTCCGCGCTCGGCGACGCGAAGCGCGCGTCACCCGGCGCCCGCCGGAGCAGCACTGGTGTACGTCGTGGGCGCGGTTGCGCGCCCCGGGCTGTATCGGGTCGCCGCCGATGCGCGAGCCGACGACGCCGTCCGCGCCGCCGGCGGTCTGCGCCCTGATGCCGATCCGGCCGGCATCAATCTTGCCGCGCACGTTAGCGACGGCGACGAGATTGCGGTCCCGCTGCTTGGTCAACCGACGCAAGAACGACTAAATACCAAGCGCTCGCGCACCCCGCGCTCGCGGTCCGCAAAGAAGATTTCGGCGATCGTCGACGTCAACACCGCATCGGCCGAGGCGCTTGCATCGGTGCCCGGTATCGGCGCCATGATCGCCGCACGGATCGTGCAGGTTCGCGAAGAGGAAGGTGCGTTTACAACCTACGACCAGCTGCTCGATGTTGCCGGAATGACCGACAGTCGCCTTGCGCGCGCGCAGCCGTACTTGCGGCTTTGATAGAATGATCAATCTCCCGCTCGGCGAAAAACGGGCGGCATGTCCACCACCCTTTCGCCCGACGTGACGCTGCCCAAAGAGACGCTGCCGCACATTATCCGCCGCGCGCTCACCGATCCTCGGCCTGAAGCGCTGGTCGAGCGCGTCAATGGTGCTTGGACACCGGTTTCGTCGCAAACGGTTTTAGAGCGAGCGCTCAACGTCGCGTGCGCGATTCGCGCGAGCGGCGTGCAGCAAGGCGATCGCGTCGCGTTGATTGCCCATGATAGCGTCGATTGGATCATCGCCGATTTTGCGACATTTTTCGCGGCGTGCGTGGTGGTACCGCTCTTTCCGACGCAGGCGCTCGATCACACCGCGTATATCTTCGAGCATTCCGAGTCGAAGTTGCTCTTCGTCGATTCGGAGGCAACGCTCGAGCGTTTGCGCAGCGGCAACTTCCCGCTCCCGCCGGCGGTCGTTTTCGAAGCGACCGGTGCCGGATCGTTCGCCGCGTTCGAAGCCAAAGGCGCGGCGATTCGCGCCGCGCATCCAGAGTTGCCCGGTGAATACGAGGCGGTGCTCAAACCTGAAGATCTCGCCGTGCTGATCTACACCTCGGGTACCACCGGCGTGCCCAAGGGCGTGATGCTCTCGCACGACAACCTCAGTTTCGATGCGCAGTCTGCGCTCTCGTACGGTCTGCGCGATGCCGAAGGCGAGAACGTGCTCTCGGTGCTACCCTTCTCGCACATCTACGAGCATACGATGATTTACATCTATCTGCTCTCCAAGGTGCGCTACAACATCTGTCACGATCCGAACAATCTGCTCGCCGACCTGCGCGACGTGCAGCCCAACTACATGACCAGCGTGCCGCGCATCTTCGACCGCATTCTCGCCGGCGTGCAAGGTCAAGCGATGAAAACCGGCGGCCTGCAGGCGCGGCTCGTGCCCTGGGCGCTGCGCGTGGGCCGCGAGTATATGGAAGCGCAAGCGCTCGGTTCCGGCGCGGGTCCGGTGCTCGCGCTGCAGTACACGATTGCCAAGCGGGTTGTGCTCGAGAAGCTGCGCAAGGTTCTCGGCCTCGAAAACATCCGGTATTTGACCAGCGGCAGCGCGAAGTTGCATAACGACGTGGCAATGACGTTCCTTGCGATGGGCGTGCCGATCATGCAGGGCTACGGCTTGACCGAAAGTTCGCCGGTGATTAGCAGCAGCAAGTTAGACGCCAACGAATACGGAGCAGTCGGCAGGCCGATCCCGGGTGTCGAGGTCAAGATTGCCCCCGACGGCGAGGTCCTCGCGCGCGGCCGTAACATCATGCAAGGTTATTACCGCGATCCCGAAGCGACGGCCACGACACTGGCCGACGGCTGGCTGCACACCGGCGACATCGGCGAGATCGATTCGCGCGGCTTCCTCCATATCACCGACCGTAAGAAAGAGATCTTCAAGACCGCGACCGGCAAGTACGTTTCGCCGGCGCGCGTCGAAGCGGCGCTCAAGCGCTCGGTGTTCCTCTCGCAAGCAATGGTCATCGGTGACGGGCGCGCGCACCCAGCGGCGATCATTTCACCGAATTGGGATCTGTTGCGGGTTGAGTTGAATCTGCCGAGCGGCACGACCGCCGAACTTGCTGCCCGCGATGACGTGCGCGATTTCATCACCGCGGAGGCGCGGAGGCAAACTGCCGATCTCGCGAGTTTCGAGCAAATCCGCCGCGTTATCGTGGCGCCGCGTGAGTTCAGCATCGAAGGCGGTGAGCTATCACCATCGATGAAGATCAAACGGCGTGTGGTCGAGCAGCGCTATGCTGATGCGATCGATCGCGCGTACGCCGTCGATCTTCACGAACATACGCATGCGTGATCTCTTAGCTGCAACGAGTCCGTCGTCACGCCGCGTCGACGAGGTCATCCGCGGTCCGATCAAGAGCAAAACGATCTTTCCCGTGCTCTTGCTGCACCTCATTCGGGAACATCCCGATCACGGCTACGGTTTGATGCAGCGCATCGAATCGGTTTGTGGCGATCTGATCGCGGTGAACACCAACAAGATCTACCCGCTCCTGCGGCGTTTGGAAGAGCGTGGATTCGTCACCGCGACGTGGGATCACCCGACCAAACGTTCGCGCCGGATCTATGCGATCACGCCGGCCGGCGAGGAACGTCTCGCCAAGATCAAAGGCGCGATGTTGCCATATCTGGATTCGATCGAACGAGCCGTGGTGCGGCTCAAGAAGCGGCTGTACCACGGGCCGAGTGCGCATGCCGTTTCTAGCGCTCGTTCATCTGCGTGAACGCCGCTGCCCTGAGTGCAACGCGCTGCTCGGGGCGGCCGGCGCGCGTTCGTTTGTCGTGGATCGCGCCGGCAATCCGGTAAACTTCTCGATTGAAGACCCGCCTGAGGCAATGACCGTCGAGTTCGTGTGCCCACGCGGCCATCGCAGCACGCTCGCGGTGCCGGAGGATCTTTCCGCGGAAGAAACGCTCTCAACGCCGGAGAGCGCTCCGATCGGTCGTGATGCCATGATCGTGGCCTAAAGGAAGACGCAGACGCACGTAGATGATAGAGCCTTATGAACCGTGTGCTCTCTTTATTGATGCTCGCGGTGCTCGCTGGTACCAGCGCCACGGCGCGCGCAGCGGACGCACCTAACGCAAAAGCGCCGCCGCCGCCGGCAGCGCCGAGTATGCCCGCCGAGCCGGGCTATCCCGATTCCGTGACCTCGCATTCGCTCGCGATCGACGGTAAGACGATCGCGTATACCGCGCGTGCCGGCCTCATAACCCTTCACGACCAAGAAGGCAAAGTTACCGCGCAGGTCTTTTACACCGCCGACACGGCGGATGGCGCCAATCCCGCGTCGCGTCCGGTGACCTTCATCTATAACGGTGGTCCCGGCAGTTCGACGATGTGGCTGCGCATGGGCTCCTTCGGTCCCGTCCGCGTCATCGCCGCCGACGGCACCGCGAGTGGTCCGGCACCCTATCGCATCGTCGACAATCAGTACAGTTTGCTCGACAAGAGCGATTTGGTCTTTATCGATATGCCCGACTCGGGCTTCGGGCGCATCACGCCGGGCCTGGAGAAGTCGTTCTTCGGCGTCGATCAAGACGTCGCGGCCTTCGGTCAGTTCATCACCAACTATCTCTCGAAGTTCGATCGCTGGAACTCGCCGAAATTCATCTTCGGTGAGAGCTACGGCACGCCGCGATCCGCCGTCCTTTCCTCCTACCTCTTCGACCACGGCGTCATGCTCAACGGCGTGATCCTGCAATCGTCGATTCTCAACTTCGGACTCGACTACGGCAATGGCGACCCGATCGGCGGCGGCGATTGGGCGTACGTGTTTTATCTGCCGACCGAAGCGGCGACCGCGTGGTATCACAACATGATCCCGAACCGGCCTGCCGATCTGCCGTCGTTCCTTGCGTCGGTCAAGCAATTCGCGATGGGCGAGTATCTCGACGCGCTCTACAAAGGCGACAAGCTCGGCGCGAGCGAGCGCGACGACGTGATTCGCAAGCTCAGCTACTTTACCGGCGTTTCGCCGCAGTACGTTCGGCTCGCGAACATCCGCATTCCGTACGATAAGTTCGAGAACGAATTGCTGCGTAACCAGGGCTACACGGTTGGACGCCTCGACTCACGCTATCAAACCTGGAACCTCGATCGCGCGTCCCTGGAAGGGCCGCCATGGGATCCGACCGATTCGGCGATCGACGGCCCCTACACGACCGCGATCAACCAATATCTGCGCAGAGATCTCCAGTACAATCCGCCGATTCAGTATCGCACGCAAATCTACGACATCATCTTCGGAGCGGATTTTTCGAATCCCGACGGTTGGGACATGTCGCACAACCATCGCTATCCGACCAACACCGCGCCGGATCTCGCCGCTACGATGGCACAGAATCCGAGCATGAAGGTCTTCTCGGCGAACGGCTACTACGATTTTGCAACGCCGACGTTTGCGACCGATTACACGCTGCGTCACCTCAATCTGAGTCCGACGCTGCAGAGCAACATCTCCTACGGTTACTATCAAGCAGGCCACATGATCTACCTCAGCGAGCCGGCGCTCGCGCAGTACAAAGCCGATCTTGCGCGCTGGTATGACAGCGCGCTAGGACATTAGGGAGGACGCGAACATGAAATCACGCATACTCGCGGCCTGCCTCGGGGCCGTACTTTTGGTCGGAGCCGCATCAGCGGCGCCGTACGTTCCGCCGGCGCCGGCCGATTCGGTGACGCACGCGGTCGCGCACGTCAACGGCCAGGCGATTCCGTACACGGCGCGCGCCGGCATGATCACGCTGCGCAATGACAAGGATCAATTGACGGGACGGATGTTCTACACCGCCTTCATCAAAGACGGTGCCGATCCGCGCACACGTCCGGTGACATTCTTCTATAACGGTGGTCCCGGCAGCTCGACCATTTGGCTGCGGATGGGATCGTTCGCACCGATGCGGGTCGAGACCGCCAACTACAAATCGATTCCCGGTCCGCCGTTTCATCTGATCGAGAACAACTACAGCTTGATCGACAAGAGCGATTTGGTTTTCGTCGATGCGCCCAACACCGGCTGGAGCCGTGTGCTTGGCGTCGGCGATCCCAAAGACTTCATGGGCGTCGATCAGGACGGGCGTGCGTTCACGCAGTTCATCCAGCGCTACATCACGCAATTCGGCCGTTGGAATTCACCGAAGTTTCTCTTCGGCGAGAGCTATGGCACGACGCGCGATTGCGTGCTCGTGAACATGCTGCAGGAAGCCGGCGTCCAAATGAACGGCGTCGTCTTGCTCTCCTCGATCCTCAACTTCGGTTTGGGGGGACTCGGCGGCGGTGAACAGATCGGCGGCGGCGACTGGGCCTACGTCGGTTACCTTCCGACCGAAGCCGCAGCCGCGTGGTACCACCACAAAGCTGGACAAGGGCAATCCCTCCCGAGCTTCTTACGCACCGTCGAAGCCTTCGCCGGCACGACCTACCTGCGCGATCTCGCGGCAGGCGCCGATCTGAGCACGTCGGAGTTCAACGCCGACGTCGCCCGGCTGCATCAATACATCGGCTTGCCCGAGGATTACATTCGCAACTCGAACCTGCGGATTCCGTACTTCCGGTTCTTACAAGGCCTTCTGCGCGATGAAGATACGCTCGTCGGACGCTACGATGCGCGTTACACCACCTGGGATCTCGCGACAAATCAGGACTATCCGCAATGGGATCCTTCCGATGTGGGCATCTCGGGCGCGTTCGTTGGTCTCGGCCTGAACTACATGACGCAGACGCTCGGCTATCACACCAACCTGCAGTATCGCCCCACGGCCTACGGTCCGGTTCTCGGCGCGCGGTGGGATATGCATCACGACGGTGACGATCCGCCGGCGAACGTCACACCCGACCTTGCCCGCGCGATGACCACGAACCCGCACTTGAAGGTCTTCTCGGGCAACGGGTACTTCGATTTCGCGACGCCCTACTTCGCGACGGAGTACACGCTGGAGCATATGGGCATCGCCCCGGCGCTGCAGAAGAACCTCACGTTCGGATTCTATCCGTCCGGACACATGGTCTATCTGAACCCTGACGCGCTGGTCTCGTTCAAGCGAGACTTAGCAAATTGGTACGATAGAACACTGGCTAGCCAGTAAAAGAGAAAGCGGCCGGGCAATGCCCGGCCGCTCTTTTTATTTCGGGCCGGCGATGGCCGCCAACTTCGCTATCGTCTCATCCAAGGCGTGTGAGAGCTTGTTGTAGGCGACGTGCTGATCGTGCGTCGGCGCAGCATCTGCACTCTGGACTGCGAAGAACAGAAATTCGAATTGCTGACCGAGGAAGCGGAGCGTCGTAAAATCGGTTGACGGTACGCCGACCGAGTTGTCCGGATTGCCTGCACTCCGAATGCCGAGCACGTCGCGCTGCAAGCGCGCGGTTTGCTCTGGGTTGAGTTTGCCCGACTTGAGGACCGCTTGCGCATGTGCGCGAGCAGCTCTGGCCTGTGCGATCTTGTCGTCGATGGCGTTCGAGAGCACGAACTGCTCGCGCAGCGCTTGATCGGTAACGTTGATGCGCGGATCCTTTGCAAGCGTCACCTGACGTACGTAGTTCGCACCGCCGACGGAGAGCCGCACGGTGTATTGCCCGGGCGGTGCGAGCGGCCCGTCGTCGCGTCGCGTGGTGAAATCCCAGACGAAGCGATGCGCGCCCGGATCGGTATCGACCGTAAGCGGCGCGGGAATCCAGCGCGGCGCGATCTCTTGCGTTGAGGGATCGATGACGTTGAGCTTATCCGCGCTCGAGTAGCGACGCAGCACGGCGCCGCTGGGGCCGACGATCTCGATGACCACCGGCGTCGACGGCGACCCGTTCAGGTAGTAGTCCACGTACATACCGAGCGGCGGATTCGGCGCTTGCGGTTCCTCGGGCTGGATCGGCGTGCCCTCGTCACCGGCGCGCCGGACCCGATAGGTCGTGCGCGGGGTGAAGAGGTAGTTGCCATTGCTGCTCACCGCGCGTGCCATTTCGCGCAGCGGTGCGATGTCGTCCATGATCCATTCGGAGCGGCCGTGCGTCCCGATCACCAGATCGCCCGCGTGCACGTCGATGTCGCGCACTGACGACACCGGCAGATTGCGCTGCAGCGATTGCCAGTGCGCGCCGTCATCGAACGAGACGTACATGCCGCGTTCGGTGCCGGCATAGAGCAAACCGCGCACTTGCGGATCGGCGCGTACGACGTTGACGAACGACCCGTCGGGAATGCCGTCGGCGATCGCGCTCCAGTGCGCGCCGCCGTCGGTCGTCTTGTAGATGTAGGGACGGTAATCTTCGAGCCGATGGCGATCGACCGCGATGTAGGCGGTGTTGCGATCGAGGCGCGACGCATCGATGATCCCGACCTTGCTCCACGGCGTCAACTGCGGCGGCGTCACGTTGTTCCAGTTCGCTCCGCCGTTGCGCGTGATCCAGACGCGGCCGTCGTCGGTTCCGGCCCAGATCGTCTTTGCATCGAACGGTGACGGCTCGATAGCGTAGACGACGCCGCGCCGCGGCAGGCCGCTGCTATCGGCGAGCGTTGCCGGATCGAGATTGCTTGGATGATCTTCGCTCGCCGGACCGCTGAGATCGGGACTGACGATCGTCCACGATTTGCCCTCGTCGCGCGAACGGAAGATCTGCTGGTGCGAGGTGTAGAGCGCGTGATCGACCGGCGAGATCGCAATCGGTAGCGTCCAGGTGTTCCGCCACACGTTGTCCGGATAGGCGGTGGTCGCGCTGATGTTTTGTTCCCAGCCGGTTGCAAGATCTTCGTATGTCTCAGGGTTGCTGCCGAAGAGTCTGCCGGTGTGATTCGGATCGACGGCGATCGTGCCGCTCTCCCCGCCGACGTCCATCGGGCGCCAGTCCATGAAGTTGATGGTGCGCTGGATCGATTGACTCGGGGATGCAATCGCGCCCGAGTCTTGCTGCGCGCCGTAGACTCCGTAGAAAAACTGATTGTCGGCGATCACATGATAGAGTTGCGCCGTCGGCTGGTTGTACCAGGAACTCCACGTGTGCGCGCGGTCGACCGAGACTTGCACGCCTTGATCGCTTCCAAGAACCATGTGTGTCGGATCGTCGGGGTTGATCCACAGCGTGTGATAATCATCGCCGCCGGGCGAGCCTTTGATGGCATTGAACGTCTTGCCGCCGTCGTCGGAACGATACGTCGCGGTGTCCATCACGTAGACGGCGTCGGCGTTCTTCGTATCGACGGTGATCCCGCTGAAATACCAGCCGCGCTCCCATATACGGCGTTGTGCGGCGCCGCCGTCCATGTGCGTCCATGTGGCGCCGGCGTCGTCGGATCGATAAACGCCGCCTTGCGCGATATCGGTCGCCGCATCGACCTGCGCGTAGACGCGCGACGGATTGCTCGGCGCAACCGCGAGGCCGACACGCCCGAACTTCGCCGGGAGCCCGTTGGTCAGTTGCGTCCACGTCGAGCCGCCGTCGGTCGTTTTGTAGACGCCGCTACCGGGTCCGTTCGACGGCGGATACGTGTTCCACGGCGGGCGCCGGGTTTGCCACAGTGCGGCGTAGAGCGTATCGGGATGCTGCGGATCCATCGCAAGCGAGATCGCGCCGGTGTTCTCGTCTTTGTAGAGTACTTTGGTCCAGGTCTTGCCGCCGTCGGTCGTCTTGAAGACGCCGCGTTGCGCATTGGGCCCGTATTGATGGCCGAGGGCTGCAACGTACACGACGTTCGCGTCGTGCGGATCGACGACAACCGCGCCGATCTGCCGGGTGTCCTCGAGGCCGATGTGCGTCCAGTTTTTACCCGCATCGGTCGACTTGTACATGCCGTTGCCGTAGGCGATGTCGGAACGCATGTCAGCCTCGCCGCTGCCCACGTAGATCGTCTTGGGATCGCTAGGCGCAACCGCGATCGCGCCGATCGACCCGATGTCTTCGTTGTCGAAAATCGGGTTCCACGTGCGTCCCGCGTTCGTGCTTTCCCACACGCCGCCGTCGACCGCGCCGAAGTAGTAATGATCGGGCTCACCCGGAACGCCGGTCACCGCAAGCGCGCGGCCCCCGCGAAATGGGCCGATCAGCCGCCACGACAGCGAGGTGAGATACGTCGCGTCGACGTGGGCCGGACCGGTGGCAGCGGTCGATGATGCGCCAAGCGCACCGCTCGAAAGTGCAAAAAACGCCGCAAGAACAAAGCAAAGAGAACGTTGCATACGCAGTTCGTTTTGCAAAATCGAGCAGGCGCCTTCTCGGGGCAAGCGTGTTAGCGTGGGGACATTCGGGTATCACGCCCTCATGATTCTTTCTACTCAGACAGTCCGCGGCACCGCGCTCGCGCTGTGCGTCGCAATCGGCGGATCGATCGCCACCCCGGCCGTCGCGCTCGCCGATACCGGCTCGACCGCCGCAGCAATCGCCATCGGCGCGATTATCGGCACGCTCATCTACGATTCAAGCCGCCACCAATATTATTACGTCAACGACAACCGCCATGTGTATGTCAGCAATGCGACGGCACAGGGCTGGTACCAACGTCAAGATCCGCAATATTTCCGCGCTCATCAGAACGACTTCTATCACAATCCTAGCCAATTCGATCGGGAATATCGCGGCTCGCACGGACACCCGCCGCACCAATAAGGAGCGCTTTCAACCGTCCTTCATGTGAACAGCAACTCGTTTTCAACTTGCGAGCGTACGCTCGAGTGGTCGAATACGAGGTGAGTAAGCATGAAGAACCACCAAACGATCATCGCATCGATCCTTGCCGCCACACTTTGCGTCGCTTCGCCGCTCCTGGCGAATGCGTCGGATCACGGTGGCGGCGGCGGCGGCGGGAGTAGTAGCAGCAGCGATCACAGCAGCAGCAGCAGTAGCGACAGTCACTCCGCCCCGGCGTCGGCTCCCGCTTCGGTGGATCGCTCCGCACCGGCTCCCGCTTCGGTGGATCGTTCGGCGCCGGCTCCAGCTCCGGTGGAGCGTTCCGCACCGGCTCCGGTTGAACGCAGCGCTCCCGCACCGGTAGCAAATTCACCCGCCGAACATGCAGGTCCAGTGCCCCTCCCGCGGTCGCCGGGGCGCGGTCCGGTTCAACCGTTGCCGCATTACCAAGCCCGCACGCCGGTGAACAGCGGCGGCGGCCAGCCGGCGCCCAATCCCAACCAGTATTCGAATCAATCACAATCCAACGACGACGATGCGTGGCTCGGCGCTACCGATTCGTACTGGGGCGACGGCTTTTGGGGTCCGCTCGAAGCTGGGCTCGCGGCCGGCGCGTACATCGTCGTTCCCGGCTCACCGGGTTATCAATTACTGCAAACCTACGGACTGACGCAAACGCCGTGCGGACCGCCGAATCTCGTCGAGATCCTCGGACCTGACGGCAGCAAGATCTGCGCCTTTCCGAACGAGAACGTCGGGCCGGGTGTGTACCACGTCGACCCGGATACGCTTACGCTGTATTCTTCGTAGTTCTACGCACCGGGCCATCGTCGAGTTTGAGGGTCAGGCACTTCGACGATCCGCCGGCTCGGTGAAAATCCGAAAGGTCCGTCTCGAACACGCAATACCCGGCGCGCTGTAAGCGAAGACGCAGCGCGCCGCTCGCGCGATGGAGTACGATCGCGTCGCCGGCCTCGACCGCATTGCACGCAAAGGCGAGCGCGTCGTCCTGGGTTACTTCGATCAAATACTCGTTGCCGAGCGTCATACGCAGCAGCGCTTGCGCTTTCGGTGAAAACGCCGGCAGGTGCGCCATCACGTGTCCGCTGGTGAGCGGACATAACGCCGTATCGAGGTGGTAGAAGCGCGGATCGACGAGTCGCAACGGAAGGACGCGTGTGCCGCAAAGCCGTTCGAGTTGCGCCGCCGCGGAATGCTCGCTGCGCCAGCCGTAGCCGAAGTACAGCAGCGGCAAACGCCGATCGAAGAGTGCATCGCCGGCGCCTTCGAAAAAGACTCCGTCGAGCCGGGTCGTTGCGTAACCAAGTGAACTGAGCCGTTCGCGATACGCGCGCTCTTCGCTGCGGCGTTCCGGGTGACGAAACGAGCTAACGATCGCAAGGCGATCGCTGATCAACGCCGCGTTGGCGGTGAACACGATGTCGGGGAGGCTGGGCTGCGGCTCCACCAGCTCGATGTGCGCGCCGCCGATATCGAGCACCAGCGCAACGAGACGTTCCCATTGACGCTGCGCACCTTCTGCCGTGCTGCCGATATTGCGCGTCATCCACGGATTGATGTCGTAGGCGACGCGAAAGTGCGTCGGCGCACACATCAGTAATCGAGTCATTGAAAAAATAATAGGCGAACGTGCTTAACCGCACATTCGCCTTTTGTTACGCCGTATGTATTCTAAATTAACCGGAGGACTGGTAGGTGTGAGGTATGACGTTTCCCCGAACGGGTTAGCCGAGCGGCGAGCACCCTGACATTAACTGTGCGAGACGCGAGGCGCTTAGAGAGGGGAAATGTCCTACCGAACACTCACCATCCGCCGCCACCGGAGTCTCCACCGCCACCAAAGCCGCCGCCGCCGAAGTCGCCGCCGCCGCCAAAGCCGCCGCCNNGATTGGCCGGCGTCATTGGCCCAACCGCCGGCGTTGCCACCGCCCCACGTTCCGCCGCTCTGGTCCGTGGGCATCATGTTGCCGCCCGATTGATCGACGATTGTCGTTCCGCGATTACCAAACATTTCGTTGCCTAGCCAAGCGCCGCCGAGACCGCCGAGCAG
>PMUE01000345.1 GCA_003167055.1 Vulcanimicrobiota bacterium
TCACGCGCTGATTGCCGCGCACATCGCGCAGTGCGGCCAGGAGCTTGTCTTTGGTGAGACCGGAATCGCGAAAGAGTTTGCCGACGGCGCCGCTGGCTTGCGACATCGCGAGCAGCACGTGCTCGACCGAGACGTAGTCGTCTTGCAGCGCGTTCGCTTCGCTTTCGGCGGCGGTCATGATGCGCGTCAGTTCGGGTGAAATCGTCACCTGCGCTGAGTCGGCATTTGGGCCGGAGTGGCGCGGCAACTGCGCGATCGCTTCATCGACCTTGCGGCGGAACGTCTTGACCTCGACACCGGCTTTGGCCAAAATGTCGGGCGCGATGCCGCGCTCCTGGTCGAGCAGCGCAGCGAGCAGATGCTCGGGCGTGGTTTGGGTGTTGTGTTCGTGAAGCGCAAGCGTATAGGCCTCATTGAGGCCGTCCGCAACGCGCTCGGTCATCTTGTCAACATTCATGGTTCGCTCTTTTCAACCGCCTCCTGAGCCATGGGGTTGCAGGATCGACCTTCCAACCCGACCGGCAATCCCTCCGGCAAGGAGTAGGCTCTCCCCGCAGCTATTGTATCTCCAGCTATGAAGATCGCGGTGGGGGCGGTGCGCGCTTTTTATCTCTNNGGTCTCCGACACGATCGATCTTGGGGCGCTCCGGACCGTCGAGGGCGAAGGGGTCGCCCCGGCCGACATCCCGCTGCGCGCGCATCAGACCACCTCGTACCTTCAGTTCCCCGTTCCGCCGCTGGTGGCGCGCCTCCCCGACGGCAAACTCGACGGACTTGCCTACACGCTGCGCGCCAAATTCTTCGACTACGGCGTCATCTCGCTACGCTACAGCTTTCCACTCAGCGGCGCGTGGGAAGAATTGGCGAACGCGGCAACACGGATTCGACGCAACGACGAACTGCTCGCCCACGCCAAGCAAACTGTTGCCCGCATCTGCGACGAACTCAGCGACGCCCTCGACGATCGGCACGCGCCGCTGATCGAGGATTACCTCATCATCGACATCGATCGGTTCGAGCCGCCCATCGAAGCCGAACAGCTGCTGCACGATCACTCCGAGGCGCTGGCCAAGATCTTGCTCGGCGAGTCGAACTCGCTGTCGCAAGGCGAGATCGAGGAATCTCTGCGCACGCGCTTTTCCTATTACACCGACGACCTCACGGTGGTTCAGTGGGATACCGCGTTCGTCTATGATCGGCGCGAATCGAGTGACGCAATCCAGGACATCCTCGAATTCGCCAATTCCCAATTGCTCGAGCTGCGCACCTACGACGCCTTGCTCGATCGCGAACTCGATACGATCTACGCGACGCAGCCGGGACAGCGCTCACGTTCGTTCTTTGGCCGGCGCGAAGCCGATCTCGCCGCCAACGTGCGATACCTCATCGTCGATGTGCTGGAATTGATCGATCGCTCGAGCAATGCGCTCAAAGTCGTCGGCGACGCCTACTACGCGCGCATCTATCGCGCCGCCGCTGCCCGTCTGGGGCTAGCCGACTGGCAGCGGCAGATCGACAGCAAACTGTCGAGCGTCCGCGATCTCTATCAGTTTTTTATCGATCAAGCGCGTGGGCGTCGCGACGAGTTCCTCGAGGTGGTTGTGATCTTATTGATCGCGATCGAAGTCGTGATCGGAATCGTCACGCTCGTACGGCACTAGTTAGCTGGACGTCGCCGCTGTGAAATGGTCGATCTCGTTGATATGCACGCGCTTCTTCGCGTCGTCGACGAACGAGGCTTCGAACGAGTTCTTGGCGAGTGCAATCACGTCGCTATCCGAGAGGCCGAGCGCGGCGACGACTCCCGCGAAATTGTCGGCCACGTAGCCGCCGAAATACGCCGGGTCGTCGGAATTGACGGTGGCGAGCAGGCCGGCGTCCAGCATCCGCTTGAGCGGGTGATGCGCCAGATCCGCAACGACGTGCAGCTTCACATTCGAAAACGGGCAGACGGTGAGCGGAATGCGCTGGCGGCGCAGGCGTTCGACGAGTTGTGGATCTTCGAGGCTGCGCACGCCGTGATCGATACGCGCCGCGTGCAGCAGATCGAGTGCCTCCCAGACGTATTCGGGCGGCCCCTCTTCGCCCGCGTGCGCGACGGTCAAGAAGCCTTCCGCTCGCGCACGATCGAACACCGTCGCAAATTTCGAGGGCGGGTTGCCGACTTCGGCCGAATCGAGCCCGATCGCGATGATGCGATTGCGATAGGGAATCGCGACCTCGAGCGTCGCCATGGCCGATTCCGCCGAGAGATCGCGCAGGAAACACAAGATGAGATGCGCGCTGATGCGCAGTCGCTCGCGCGCCGCTTCGAGCGCGCCGGTTAGCCCCGCCACAACCGTAGCAAACGGAACACCACGATCGGTGTGAGCCTGCGGGTCGAAAAAGATCTCGGCGTGGCGCACGCCCTGCGCCGCCGCGCGCTCAAGATAGGCCGTGGCCAAGTCGTAATAGTCGCGCTCGGTGCGCAAGACTCGCATGCCGGCATAGTACACGTTGAGAAATGACTGCAGATCAGTGAAGTTGTACGCAGCCCGCAACGCGTCGACCGAAGCGTATCCGGGATCGATCCCATTTCGCTCCGCGATCGTAAAAATGAGTTCGGGCTCGAACGTGCCCTCGACGTGCACGTGGAGCTCGGCTTTGGGAAGTTGCCTGAGGTCAATCACTCGCGCGAAGTTATACAGATGGACCGTGCGCGCCTTTTCGCACGCGCAACATGCGATTGTCACCGCTACGCACGGTAATTCCTCGACTATCGAACCACTCGAGCAGCGGCACCGCGTACTTGCGTGAGGTTCCTAGAAGATCGCGGAATTCGGCCATTGTCATCTTGCCGTGCTGCGTGATGAAGGCATCGATTCGTTCGTGCGCGCGTTCGATTTGCGCGCTGCGATACAGAGC
>PMUE01000281.1 GCA_003167055.1 Vulcanimicrobiota bacterium
CCGAGGTCGCGCGCGATCTGCACGGCGACGTACGCGGTGAGCGCGGCCGCAAGACACGGCAACAACCGTAGCGCGATGAGTCCATCGTGTGCCGGTTGCGCAAGCCACGCGATAAAGGCGACGAGCGGTGGCTGATCGACGTAGCCCCACGCGAGATGGCGTCCGCATGCAATAAAGTACAGTTCGTCGCGAAAGTAGCCGTAGCGCCACGCGGTGCAAAGATGCAGCAGGAAGGTGGCGAATGCGATCGCCCCGCCGATCATCGAGCTCGAACCGTCATGCGGCAGGAATTACGCGTCCCGTGGGCCGACCCTTGCGGCGATGACCAATGCCCGCGTTGTCCTCGAAGATCGTGTCGCCGTTGTAACACTCGAGCGCCCCGAACGCAAAAATCCGCTCACCTTCGAACTTTATGCGCAGCTTCGCGATTGGTTTTCGGGTTTGCAGCGCGATGCGTCGGTCAAAGCGGTGGTGCTCACCGGCGCAGGCGAAAATTTTTGTTCGGGCGGCGACGTACATGACATCATCGGCCCGCTGACGACCCGCACGCCCGCCGAATTACGCGAATTTACCCAAATGACCGGCGATCTCGTCAAAGCAATGCGCGCCGCGCCACAGCCGATCGTCGCCGCGGTCGACGGCGTCTGTGCGGGCGCGGGCGCCATTCTCGCGATGGCCAGCGATCTGCGCTACGGAACGGCGCGATCGCAGGTGGCATTTCTGTTCGTGCGTGTCGGCCTCGCCGGTTGCGATATGGGTGCGTGCGCGATGCTGCCGCGCATCATCGGCTTCGGTCGCGCGGCAGAGCTACTCTACACCGGCCGCGCGATGAGCGGCGATGAAGCACACGCGTGGGGGTTCTACAACGCAATTGCCGCGCCGGACCAGGTGCTTGAACGTGCAACCGAGGTGGCGCGCGGACTTGCCGCCGGCCCGACGCTCGCGCACGCGATGACCAAACGCATGTTGCACGCCGAGTGGTCGATGCCGCTGGATGTCGCCATCGACGCGGAGGCACAAGCGCAGGCAACCTTGATGGAGAGCAACGATTTTCGGCGCGCCTACGAGGCGTTTCTGCAGCGACGCACCCCGGTCTTCGAGGGGAATTAGTCCATGGACGCAGGCACGCTCGCGTGGCCGTTTTTCGACGACGAGCATCGTGCGTTTGCAAAAGCGCTCGAGGGTTGGCTAAGCGAAACGCCGGTCATCGAAGACGAGGCTGCGCCGGATTCAAGTGTGCGCACGTGGGTGCGCGCGCTCGGCGACGGTGGCTGGCTACGTGCGTGCACGACGCTCGACGTTCGCGCGCTGTGCCTTGCTCGCGAAGGACTGGCCTATCGTTCGGCGCTAGCTGACTTCGCTTTCGCGATGCAGGGTCTAGGCAGCGGTGCGATCACCCTCTTTGGTTCGCCGGCGATGCGTTCGCGCTACTTGGACAGCGTCGCAACCGGCAAAGCTATTGCGGCCTTCGCACTCTCGGAGCGCGCGGCCGGCTCCGACGCTGCTGCAATGACGACCTCCGCGCGGCGCGAGGGCGAGCGCTATATCCTCAACGGCGAGAAGACCTGGATCTCGAATGCGGGCATCGCCGATTTCTACGTGGTGTTTGCGCGTACGGGCGGCAGCGGCACCAAGGGCATCTCGGCATTCGTGGTGGATGCCGATGCGACCGGGTTTGAGGTCGGCGCGCGCATCGAAACGATTTCGCCGCATCCGCTCGGCACCATAACGTTCGACGAGTGCGCAGTTCCCGCCAGCCATNNGCGTCGCGCGTACGACGAAGCGCGCGCGCACGCGAAGTCCCGCGAGCTTTTCGGCGCCCCGCTCGCGGCGCTGCAGCTCACCCAAGCCGCGATTGCCGACATGGCCGTCGACATCGACGCGGCCGCGTTGCTGGTCTATCGCGCCGCGTGGACAAAAGACAACGGCGCTAAGCGCGTGACGCGCGAGGCGGCAATCGCCAAACTCTACGCGACTGAAGCAGCGGGACGGATCGCGGATCGAGCCGTGCAGCTCTTTGGCGGGCGCGGCGTGACGCGCGGTGAGATCGTCGAGCGCATTTATCGCGACGTCCGCGCGCTTCGCATCTATGAAGGTGCGAGCGAAATTCAAAAACTCGTCATCGCGCGCGCGAGCTTGGAGGCGTAGCCGGTGAGCGGCGCGCACGTCGATCGTTTCGCCGAGGAGCATTTGCCGGCTCCCGCGCTGATGCCGGATCTGCGTTTCGATCTGGCCGGGTTGCACTACCCGGCGCGCATGAACGCCGTTACCTATCTGGTTGACCGGCAACTCGAGAAGCGGCGCGGGAGCCGGCGCGCGATCGTTGCACCCGGCGGCAGCGATTGGACCTACGACGACTTACACCGTGCAATCAATCGCATTGCACACGTGCTCGTCGCAGACCTCGGCGTTGTGCCGGGAACGCGCGTGCTTCTGCGAGCGCCGAACACCCCGCTGTTGGCGGCGTGTTGGCTCGCGGTCCTCAAGACGGGAGGCGTCGCGGTGGCCACAATGCCGCTTTATCGGGCCGGCGAGTTGCGCCACATCATCGAGAAGGCACGGGTGAGCGTCGCGCTCTGCGATGCGCGCTTGCGCGAAGAGCTGGATGCAGCGTGCGCCGGCAACCCGAGCATCCGTGTGGTTAATTTCGCGAGCGAAGCGCCGGACGCGCTCGAAGCGATGATGGACCGCGCGGCGGATCATTTCGACGTGGTGGAAACCGGTGCGGAAGAGGTAGCGTGTATCGCATTCACGTCGGGGACGACGGGCTTGCCGAAAGCCGCGATGCATTTCCACCGGGACCTCATCGCGACGTGTGATACGTATGGGAAACACGTGTTGCAGGCGCGGCCCGACGACCTGTTCACCGGAAGCCCGCCGCTCGCGTTTACCTACGGGCTCGGCGCCACGCTGCTCTTCCCGCTCTACGCCGGGGCCGCGACGCTGCTGCTCGAGAAAGCCGGGCCCGAAGAGTTGTTACGCGCAATCGACGAATTTGGCGTGACCACGATGTTTACCGCGCCGATCGCGTATCGCGCGATGTGCGGATTGCTCGACCGCTACGACGTTTCGACCTTGCAGACGTGCGTCTCCGCCGGCTGGACGCTGGCGAAGCCGGTGTTCGACGAGTGGCTCGCGCGAACCAAGCTACGCATTCTCGACGGCATCGGCAGCACCGAAATGCTGCACATCTTCATCGGTTCGCCGCGCGAGGAGACGCGCGCGGGCTCGACGGGTCGCGTTGTGCCCGGATATCTTGCAGAGATTCACGATGACGCCGGCGTCGCGCTTCCGGCCGGTGAGGCCGGGCGGCTGGCCGTGAAGGGCCCAACCGGATGCAAATATCTCGACGACGATGAACGCCAGCAAGCCTACGTGCAGCACGGCTGGAATTATCCCGGTGACGCGTATCGGGTCGACGCAGAGGGTTATTATTACTATGTCGCGCGGATCGACGATTTGATCGTGTCGGCCGGCTACAATATTTCCGGGCCCGAAGTGGAGCAAGCACTGCTTGCGCATCAAGAAGTCCGCGAGGCGGCGGTGGTCGCCAAGCCCGATCCGGCGCACGGCACGCACATTGTCAAAGCCTACGTCGTGATGGCTGCGGCCGAGCTCCGCAATGACGCAAAAGCCGATGAGTTACGCGAGCACTGCAAGACGCTGATCGCGCCATTTAAGGCGCCACGCGAAATTGAATTTGTCGATGAATTGCCGCGCACGCAAACCGGCAAGGTCCAGCGCTTCAAATTGAGGCAACGTGCGGCTGCCGAATAGCCTGAAAATCCTGGTCTTGATCACGGCTGGATTCGGCTTTGTCGCTCTTTGGGCGCCGCCGATCGGAAGACCGGGGTTCTGGATTTCGCTGGCCGCGCTGATCGCTTTCGTGCTATGGCAGCGCTTCAACACCCAAGGCGCATCAAAGCGCTGGCTGGCGCGTGCGGCGGATCATCCGCTCGTGTTGCAGCCGCCGTTTGCCGATCGCTGGCGCGTGGAATCGGGCGGACCGGATCCGCGTCACAATCATCATCTCAGCCGCAGCGATCAATACTTTGCCTATGACTTTGTGCGCGAAGGCGGCGATTCGTGGGACCAGCCGATCCTCGCACCGTGCGACGGCTTGATCGTACATATGGAGAACCGGCAGCCGGACGCGCCGCCGGGCGACGTTCAGCGCAACCGTGCGCGTCCGTTCGGCAACTACGTCTCGATCGAAACGCCGGGCGGCTTCGTCATTCTCGCGCATCTGCGACAGGGTTCGGTTCCGGTTCGCGTCGGCGAGAACGTTCACACCGGCGACGAGATTGGACGCTGCGGCAATTCGGGGACGACGCACCACGCGCATCTGCATGTGCACGCGCAGAACCAGCCGAGTCAGGTGGATTCGGCGCAAGCGATCCCGATCGCGTTTCTCGCTCGTGGTGCGTCCCAGCCGATGTTGCTCGAATACGGCGACGGCTTAGGCTAGGACGGCGGTCGCCTCGATCTCGACCTTCGCGCGATCCTCGAGCAATGCGGCGACCTGCACGAGCGTCATCGCCGGGTAGTGCGATCCAAAAAGATCGCGATAGATCGCTCCGAGCTCCGAAGCCGCAGCCGAATAGGCGCGCTTATCGACGATGTACCACGTCAGGCGGATCACGTCGCTCGGTGACCCGCCGGCTGCGCGCACAACCGCAAGCACATTGCGCAGCGCCTGCGCGGCTTGCTCGACGAGATAGTCCGATACGAACTCGCCGCGTTCATTCCAGCCTATTTGGCCCGCGACCGCGAGGACGCGCCCCTGCGCGATCATTCCGTTGCTGTAGCCGCGCGGTCGCGGCCAGCCGTCGGGTTGCACCGTGGTCATGCGGCAGGTTCTCCTTGTTCGATGACGCTGGCGCGGCTCGAACGTCCCAGTGCGAATGCAAACAGCATACCGCCGAGACATACGATCGCGCCAACCAATTCGTAGGGAAGAAACGCGGCGTGCAGGATCGGCACGCTCAAGATGCCGGTAAACACAGGCGTCAGAAACTGGATGATCGAGCCCTTCCCGGCGCCGAGTTTGTTAATACCCCAGATCCACACCGGGTAGGTAAGGAGGATCGGGAAGAGCGTGGCGTAGATGATGCGCCACCACACGTCCCATCCAAGCGCGGCGAGATTGGTGTGGAGCAGTGCGGGAGCGCCGCCGGGGATGAGCATGATCGTACCGATCGTCAGCCCGATTGCGAGGAGTTCCAGCGGCTGGTAGCGCGCCATGAGCCGCGAACCAACGACGTTGTAGCCGGCGAACACCGCCGCGGACGCAAGAATCAGCATGTCCCCGATATGTACGATCGCGTTGCCGGAAAACGCGCCCTCGAAGATCGCGACGCCGAGCAAGGCGATGGCTGCGCCGACCCACCGGCCCGGGCGCACGTGTTCGTGCCCCGCGATCGCCACGATCGCGAGGGTGAAGATCGGAGAGGTCGCGCCGAGGAGTGCGGACGCAAACGGAGTCGTGTGCGCCAGCCCGGTCACCCATAGATATTGGTAGAAGCCGAAGCCGCAGGCGCCGCAAACCAGCAGCGCGGGAATATCGCGGCGTTCGATGTGAATCCGTCCGCCGCTCACCCATACCAATAGGAACGCGAGCGGCGTCATGATCAGGAAACGCACGAAGGTAAAGGCGAGCGGGTTCATCTGCTCGATGGCTTGCTTCGCGACGATCATATTGAGCGCCCAAGCCAGCACGACATAGAGCAATGCACCGTAGATGAGCAGGCGGCGCGACACGATTGCGCGCAAGCTTCGAGCGTTGATGAGCGAGTCCATGCCTTTTCTCGAAAACGGTTCGATCCGCTTGTGTTGCGAGCAACGCGGCAGTGGACCGCGCCACGTCCTGTTTGCGCACGGTTGGATCTCGTCGCGCCGCATGTGGTACGACGTGGCCGAGCGGCTCGATCCGGCCGACTTCACGCTGCATCTTCTCGATTTCCGCGGCTGCGGGCGTTCGGACCGGCCGCGTGACGCGCACGATCTGGAATCGTACGCCGGCGACCTGCGCACCGCGCTTGCGTCGATCGACGCGCCGGTGACATTGGTTGGACATTCGATGGGCGGAAAGCTGGCACAATACGTTGCGGCCGAGCAACCGACGAATCTGGAACGTTTGATTCTCGTAGCGCCCGGAAGCGCGCACGCGGCGCGGGTGTCGGAGCGTCATCGAGAGCTAACGCTCGAGACGTACGGATATCGCGAGCGCATCGAACGATTTCAGCGCTCGGCGATGCAACGCGAGGTCGATGCGGCGACGATGGAACGCATCGTCGACGACGCCCTAGTCGCGTCGTACGAGCATTGGATCGGGTGGTACGATCGGGGCCGCGTGAGCGACTTTGCGGATCGCCTGGCGGCTATCACGGTCCCGACGCTGGCGATTGCCGGCAGTAACGATCCGCTTACGCCGGCTTCGCGAGTGAAGCATGAAGTGACCAGCGCGATCCACGGCGCGCTCTTCGTGCAAGTGCGCGACGCGGGGCACAACCTTCCGATCGAAGCGCCGGAGGAGATCGCGCAAGCGATTCGCCGGTTCGTAACCTAAGGCTCCCACGCCGGCACCGTCAAGGCGGGGTTCTCGACTGTCGGCTGCCACACGTTCCCCGGCGTCGTTCCGCCGCCGCCGCTCTGTCGATACTCGACGGCGATGAGCGTGTTGGGTGCGCCGGCATCGTCGGGCGTTCCGCCATCGAGCAATGCGCCGAGTGTTGCGTCGGTGCCGCCGACGATCGCCGCATACGGCGGCGTGGCAAACGTGCGAAACGAGACGATAGCGCCGCGCGTCGCGAGTGTGGCCCCGCTCGCCGCGCTGACCACGCTCGTGATCGTGAAAGACGCTCGCGCTTCGCCGACCGCACTGTTGCCTTGCAAAACCACGGTGCACGGCGTCCCGGGACACGCACTTGACGCCGATGCCGTCGACGGCGTCGCCGTCGCGATGGTGGTTTGCACGTTGATCTCGCAGCCGTTGGCGTCGGCAAAGGCGCAGGTGGCAATCGGCGCGGGTGCCGCACCGCTCGGCACTGAGACTTGCGCGGCACGTACGCCGTTGACGAACGCGATGCGAGCCGCGTCGAGCGCGCGCTGACGGAGAGCGGCCTGCGCGAGCGATGCCGCGCCGTGCACGATGGTTTCGCCGAGCACGGCGAGGAGCGCGAGCAAAAACATCGTGCGTAAGAGCACTATTGCGGAGCGGTTCCGTTGCTCGCCGCCGGCACCAGCGAATCCGGAGGCGGCGCAGGCGCGGCAATCGTCTGGCTCAGCGTCGCGATCTTGGTCGCGTCGTTGTCGTCGGTTGCCGAAAGGACGATCGTCACCGATCCGCCTGCCGTTGTCGTGCTCGTGAGCGAGAGGTGTGCGGGAAGCGGTGAGCCGCTTGGGAGCGGAATCGTCGTCGCTACGGTCGTTGACGGCACGCTCGCGCCTTGGTATTTCATCACATCGACGGCGACGCGCATCTCGCGCGTGACCGTCGCTTCGAGCGCGCTTTCAATTGGATCTGGCCCGAAACGATGTTCTGCAGCGATCAGCCCGGCGCCCAGTGCGCCGACGGCGATCGCTATGATCGCAACGGCTACAACGATTTCGAGGAGGCTGTCGCCGCGTTCGAGGTTGCGCACATCATGGTGAGTGCCCGCGCGCAAGCCAAAAGAGACGCGGCGGCCGTATCCGCAACAGCGGCCGCTCGAACAGATAGGTCACGAACGCCGCTTGCGCGATCGTGACGATGAACGCAAGGATCGTGTAACGTAGCTGCCAGGCGGCATCGAAATGCGGATCCCCGACGTGGGGGGGAATGTAGTGCATGACCATCTCGCGCGCGACCAGTTGATGGTAAAGATAGAGATTGTAGGAGATCAACGCGAGAAATCGCAGCGGCGCGTTTGCGAGCAACAGTTGGAAGAGCGCCGGTGCGCAAAGCGAACCGAGCGCGATTGCGCCGAACGCCAATCCGTAGAGCGCGCGGGTGTATATCTGCGGCGCGATTTGCCATTGTGGATCGGTGCGATGTTCGAACATGCCGATGAGCAGCACGCAGAGCAGCCAGACGCCGGCGACTGCCGCCATCGGCATGGCCGGTGAAATCTCCGGCGCGCGTAAGCGATGCCCGAAGCGCGCGAAGATCCACGCCGAGAACATCCCGCACGCGAAGATGTCGAGGTAGCCGGGCAAGTTTTCGACCAAGAGCGGCATTTGAAGGCCGAAGCAGCACTGCGCCGCATGCACGCGCCAAACGAGCGCGATCGCGAGCATTGCAAGGGTCGTGAGAACAGCGCGGCGCGAGAAGCACCACCATACGAGTGGGAAAATCAGGTAGAACTCAACTTCGACCGCAAGCGTCCAGAGTACACCGTTGATCGAGCCGTAGGTCGATTGCCACCAGGTGTGGATGAAGAGCAGGTGCGTGATGATCTCTTGCCACGGTGCCGCACCGTTGCGGTTGAGGACCGCGTAACCGATCGCGTATGCGACCACGATCGAAAGCACGTACGACGGCACGATCTTGATGAAGCGGCGCCAGGCAAAGTGTCCCCATGTCGGCTGGGGCTCGCCCGCGAGTTGCGCTCGCACGAACGGGAACGTGATGACGAACCCGCTCAGAAAGAAGAAGAGATGGACGCCGATGAAGCCGGTTTCGGGAATGAACTGTAGCCACGGCGCGGGCGCGGGCAACCACGAAATCTCCCAGATGTGGTACCAGAGCACGAGCAGCACGGCGATGCCGCGCATCCCATCAAGGACGCCTAGTCTATCTTTCAATGTGGGCCTTTTGTTCTAAGGGGTTGACACAAAGTCTGGGTTTGTATTAGTATGTCAGTACAATGGTAAATTGGAACATGCTCATCGACAAGTGGTATTTCGGGCTGTTTCTCGTCGGCTACGGGCTGTTCTTGGTGGTCCGCGCTCACGCACTGAACGATTTGCGCCGGTATTTCCGGCGCGACGACCGTTCGCCCGAACTCGACGACGCGGTGTCGCGCCGTCAAGAGCTCGAATCGCTTCCGCTCGCCGCATGGTACGTTCCGGGAATCATCAACGTCCTACTCGGCGCCGCGGTACTCGGAGGCGCACTTAGCGGAATCATCGGCTACGGATTCGGCATGTGCGCCTTCGTGACAAGTTTGGGGATCTCGTATCTGCGCCTCCGCAATCGCGGAGCGACTCGTGCCGCGGCTCTCGCGCCTCGCACGCTGACGTCGATCGTTCCTCTGCCCTGGTATCCCGCAGCAGCGCTCGTATCCATAGCACCGTTGGCCTTTGTCGACGCGCCCCAGTTCGGGGTCGCGGCGATTCTCGTGACGTTTGCGGCAATCGCGACGTTCGGCTTCGCGATTTCGTCGAATTCCATGGCATCGATCATGCCGGGCCGCGATCCACAAATCGAGTTGTATGTTGACAACCGCGTACGTCGCTGCCGCGTGCTAGGATTGTTCGCGATCGGCATGGGCGTTCCGCTGGTTTTCGTCGCGATGGCTTGGGCCGCGACGCCCAGCACGCTGCTAAATACGATAGCGATCATCTTGGTTTTCGCGGCGTGGTGCGGATTCGTGATTCCACTGCTCGTGCGGAGCGCACGCATTCCGAGGTTTCTCTAGTTTCTCTTGCGAGGACGAACCATGAGCGCCGAACACTTCGCCTATTGGTACATCTCCGTTGTGTTGATCGCCCTTGGGGTAACGGGCATTGTTGCCAATCGTTACCTAAGCGATCTCAAGCCAAACTTTTGGTTCGAGTTGCGCGATCCGATCGTACGCGATCGGCTCGGCGCGGTGCTCGACCGGCGGCGCGAAATCGAGGGGCTCGGACGCCGCCCGATTTTGGTAGCGTCAATCAGCTACCTAATCTGCGGTCTGCTCTGCGCATTCCATGTGGTCAGCCCTGCGATTGCCTACGGACTTGGATGCGCCGACTCCGCGCTCGTCCTGGCGTTCGTCTTTGCGCGCGTGCGCAATCGTAGCCAGCGTCGCGCCGCTTCGCTCGCGCCGCGACGCCAGATCAGCGTTGTCCCGCCGCTCGCGTACGCCGGTGCATTGGTCATTGCGTTCGTGCCGCTCTTGCTGACGGCGAACCCTGAACTGCGCTCGGCCGCGATCCTGATCACGCTTTCGAGCCTAGCGATTTTGGCAGCGGCGTGGTTTACGGCAGGTATGGCCGCCGTTTTGGCAGGCGATGACGTCGATGTCGAACTGTACGTCGACGATCGGGTACGCCGCGCGCGGGTTTGCTCCATGCTGAGCCTGTCGTACGCGGTCGTCCCGGTCTTTGTCGCGATTGTGACTCCCATTGCGTTCACGCTTCCGACGTATTCCAGTGCGCTCGTGCTCTCTCTCGTGTTGATGGCGTTGTTTCTCATCTGGTACAGCATTGATTTCTTGAGCGGACGCATGACTAGAACCAATGGCGCCTGAGAACGAACCACTGATCGCCGTCGATCCGCAGATCGAAACGCCGCCGTATCAACAAATCTTCGAACAAATTCGGGCGGCAATCGAGCGCGGTACGCTTGTCCCCGACGCCCCGTTGCCGACGGTGCGCCAACTCGCCGGCGATCTCGGGGTGGCCCCCAACACGGTTGCGCGCGCCTACACGGATCTTGCCGATGCGGGCTGGCTGATTAGTGAGGGGCGGCGCGGGACGCGGGTTGCGAGCAAGACGCCCGCTGCCGACCGGCGAGCGCGATCCAACGCATTGGCGGAGGCGGCGACAAGATTCGTGGATTCGCTGCGCCATCGCGGCTACAGCCCGACCGAGATCGCCGCGGAGCTGCACAAGGTCCTCGAATCATAGGCCTGCAGCTTGACAGCCCCCCGGGCGATGTGATTGCATAGCCGCAACGTGATTCAGATTTTCGGCTTTAGCTTTGCGTATTGGTATTACTACTTTGGCCTGTCGGGCCCAAGGGGATTCGCGCACGCATAAGCCGACCGGCCAGACGCCGGAGAACACGCGTAAAATGCATGAACGAGTCCCCGCCGAAGTGGGGACTCGTTCTTTTTCTGTAACCAGGGGCAAGACATGACAGCGGTCTACCAGGGAGTCGACGGAGCCTATTCGCAGCTGGTGCTGGGGCACTACCTGCGCGAGCACGGGATCGAGATGCCGACCGTGGGTCTCCCAAGTTTTCGCGAGATGGCGACGGCGGTTGCCGGGTCGCGCGCGGATGCCGGCGTGATCCCGATTGAAAACGCGATCGTCGGAACCGTTCGCGAAGGCTACGACCTGCTGGCTGAGTTCGATTTAGTGCCGGTCGCCGAAATCCAGTGGCGCACCGATCATCGTTTGCTCGGCGTGCGCGGCGCGGAGCTGCGCGACGTGCGCGAAGTGCTTGCGCATCCGCTCGTGCTAGCTGAATGCGGCGCATTTCTGGCCGGTCTCGATCACGCTCGTGCGATTCCGTGTGAAGATACCGGCGTCGCTGCTCGCGAGGTCGCGCGCGGCGGCAATCCCGCGATCGCCGCGCTTGCGTCGCCGGTGGCGGCGTCGATCTACGATCTGATCGAACTGGCCACCCACTGCAGCGACGATCCGCGTACGTACTCGCGCTTCCTGATCGTGCGTCCGCGCCATGCGTCCGCATCCAATCCGCTGCTGGCAGTCGGCAAAGGCGAACGGCGCAAGACGTCGCTGGTCTTTTCCGTCGAGGAGCGCACCGGTTCGCTGGCCGGTGTGCTTTCGATTCTCGCCGCGCACAACATCAACGGCGACAAGCTCGAATCGAAACCGTATCTCGGGCACGGCACCGAGCGCGTCTTCTACGTTGATTTCGACGGCGATCACGAGGACCCCAACGTTGCAAGTGCGCTTGCGGAACTCAAGAAGGCCTGCAAAACGCTCACCGTGCTCGGTAGTTACGACGCGCACATCGGCGAGCCGATCGGGCGCAACGACGATCCACCCAAAGCGCTGGTTGAACTGGTGCGCGAGATCGCACCGCCGCCGGCTCCGATCAGCGATTCGCCCTTCCCCCGTGTCGCGCGCGCGGCCAATCCGCCGGGAACCACGCTGCAAATCGGCGGTGTGCGCGTCGGCGACGGTGAGTTCACGATTGTGGCGGGACCATGTTCGGTGGAATCGCGCGAACAGATTCTCGACACAGCGCATGCGGTCGCAGCCCGCGGTGCGGCAATGCTGCGCGGCGGTGCGTTCAAACC
>PMUE01000375.1 GCA_003167055.1 Vulcanimicrobiota bacterium
CCGCAGTGCGCCATGCAGTTGTTGCAGCTGGGATGCTTGCCACGGCCGTATTTTTCCCAATCCGTCTCTTCGATCAGTTCTTTATACGTCTTGGCGTACGGCGCGTCGCTCATCAAATAGCACGGACGCTGCCAGCCGAACACGGTGTAGCACGGTATCCCCCACGGCGTACACTCGAAATCGACCTTGCCTTCGAGAAAGTCCAAATAGAGCGGGCTGTGATTGAGGCGCCATTCCTTGCGCTTGTCGCCGGCGAAGGCTTCGCGGAAGATTTCGCGCGTACGCTCGACGCCGAGGAAGTGCTCCTGATCCGGGGCCTTTTCGTAGGCGTAGCCCGGCGAGATCTGCATCATGTCGACTTTGAGATCGTTGTTGAGATAGTCGAGCACGGCGCGAATCGATTTGGCATCGTCGCGATCGAAGAACGTCGTGTTGGTGATGACTTTAAAACCCTTAGCTTTCGCGACCTTGATCGCCGCGATTGCCTTTTCGAACACTCCCTCGCGGCAGACCGACGAGTCGTGCTCGGCTTTGAGGCCGTCGAGATGGATCATCCACGAAAAGTACGGCGAAGGTTTGAACTGATCGATCTTTTTCTCGAGCAGCAGCGCGTTGGTGCAAAGAAAGACGTACTTCTTGCGTTCGAGCAGTTCGGCGACGATCTGCGGCATCTGGTCGTGAATCAGTGGTTCGCCGCCCGCGATCGATACGCAGGGCGCACCGCACTCATCGACTGCGGCCATGCACTCTTCCACGCTCAGGCGCTTGCGCAGCACATCAGTCGGATGTGAAATTTTCCCGCAGCCGGCACACGCGAGGTTGCACTGCAGCAGCGGCTCCAGCTCCAGCACCAGCGGATACTTCTTCTCGCCCTTCAGCTTCTTACCGAAGATGTAGCTGCCGACCGTCAGTTTCTCTTGTAACGAACTCAATCGAATCTCGCTTCTCGGTCGCCAGCGCCATCATGGGGAAGACGTGGCGATATAGGTGGTAGTTGAGGTAGAAATCTCGGGGAAACCCGGTTCCCGTGAAATAGGGCTCTTCCCACGTTCCATCGTGGGTTTGAGTCTCCTTGAGATAGGCAAGACCACGCTGCGTCGCAGCGTGGTTGCCGAGGCCGGCGATTTGCAGCGCATTGACCGCCCACGCGGTCTGCGAGGCCGTGCTGGCCCCAACGCCGGCAAACGACTCATCGACGTAGGAATGGCAGCTTTCGCCCCATCCGCCGTCGGCATTCTGTTTCGCGATCAACCAAGCAGCGCCGCGTTCGGTCATATCGTGCCCCGTCTGCAGCGCGCCGAGCGCCGAAATCGCGCACCACGTGCCGTAGATGAAATTGACACCCCAACGTCCCCACCACGACCCGTCGGTGCGTTGTGTCGCGCGCAAATACGTGACCACGCTCGCGACGTCGGCGTCGCGCGTATCGCGGCCGAGAAAGGCCAGCATCTCGCCAACGTGCGCGGTGACGTCTTCGGTCGGCGGATCGATCAATGCGCCGAAATCGGCAAACGGCATGCGATAGAGGAGCTCGCGCGTGTTGTCTCTGTCGAACGCCGCCCAGCCGCCGTTGCGCGAACGCATCGCGAGCGTCCAGGCCGTGCCGCTCTCAACCGCGTTGCCGACGATCGCCGGTTCTCCGGCGTCGATCAAGGCTAAGATGACGACCGCGGTGTCATCGATGTCGGGATAGGCGTCATTGTCGAATTCGAACGCCCAGCCGTTGCCCGCTTTGAAATCGGAGCGCTCGCGCCAATCGCCGGGAGCATCGTTTGGGATCTGCTCGCGCAGCAGCCACGCTACCGCGCGCTGCATCACCGGATGCTCGTGCGTGAGCCCGGCCAGCGCCAGTGCACGCAGCGCCCAGGCGGTATCCCAGACCGGCGACATGCACGCCTGCACGCGCCAACCGTCGGCGTCGTTGATGATGAAGCGATCGAAGCCGTCGAGCCCCTTGCGTACCACCGGATCATCGGGACCACGGCCCATCAGATCGAGCGCGATCAGCGAATACACCCACGGCGGCTGAATCCCGCCCCAGGTACCGTCGGCTTCTTGGCGCTCGACGATCCACGCCGTCATCTTGCGCATCGCGGCCGCGCGCAACCGATTGCCGTTAATGCGATCGTAGATTTTCAGCGCGCCGTCGAGCCACCACATCCAACCCGACCCGGGCACATGGTGCATCGCGTCTTGGGTTCCGGGAACGATCACTTCTCCGACGTCGACGCCAAGCGGACGCACCGGACGCTTCGAGACGACGATGGTGAGCGGCGCAACCGTACCGCGCGCCCAGCACGCAAAATCGTAGACGTTGAACGGCATCCACAACGGAAAGTAAATCATCTCCGGCGGCAACGACGGAATCCCGTCCCATGGGTACACGCCGAAGAGCGCGAGCCAGATCTTGGTGAACACGCGTGCTTGCGCAAGACCGCCCATGCGTGTAATGACCCCGCGCGCACGCTCCATCTCGCCGCGCGCGGTATCGTGTCCCAGAACTTTCAACGCGACGTAGGCTTCGATCGTTGTGCTGAGATCGGCCGGACCATCGTAATACAACGCCCACGAGCCGTCGGCGCGCTGACATCCGAGCATATGACGTATCGCCGCGTCGCGGATCGGTGCGAGCTCGAGCCCGAGAAAGCGATACAGCAAAATCTGCTCGGCCGTCATCGTAACGTTGGTCTCGAGTTCGCCGCTCCACCACCCCTGCGATGATTGCCGCGCGATCAGCCAATCGATGCTGCGCTCGAGCGCGTCGTTAGCCATGCGCAACCCACTCCGCTGCCGCGGCGCCGCTTCGCACCGCAGCTTCCATTGTGTCGGGCCAGCCGGTTTGCGTCCACGAGCCGGCGATGGCGACGCGAGGTGACGACGTGCGCTGCAGCGTGCGCTGGGCGCCGGGACGCGGTAGGTAAGTCGCCTCGGGATTACGCGTTGCGGCGGCGTGCACCACCCGTCCGCCGCGCAAGCCGGGAACGAACGCACACAGTTCTTGCCAGGCGAGCTGCTCCAACGCTGCGGTCGGTACGGTCAACACCTCGCCGGCCGCACTGATGCTGCAGCACACGTACCCTTCACTCTTCTCGAAGATCCATTGCAGCGGCGAATCGAGCACCGCGGCGAAATCAAATCCCAGCGCACCGCGATCGTGCCACACGTGCACGTCAACTATCGGATAGGGATCGTACGTTTCGAGTGCCCGCACGTCGAAGCGCTCCGGCCTGCCGAGCAACTTTGCCGTGCCGCGAGGTGATACGGCAAGCACCACGGCATCGAAACGCGCCCGACGCTCATCCGGCAAGCGTAACTCAACACCGCGGTCGTCCACGTCGATGGCGAGCACGGCGGTCGAACGGTGCACGTCACCGATTTGCTGCGCTGCCGCAGCGGCCACGTGCGCGAGCGGTACGGTCGAAAAGCCGAAGCGCGCCGCGGACGCGTCGCGCAGGAAGGCCGTCGAAATCACAAAGAGCGCATCGGCCGCACTGACGCGATCGAACGGCGCGTTGAGCGCCGGGATAAAAAACGGATCCCAAAATGCGCGTCGTGTCGCCGCGTTCTGACCGTTGCGTTCGAGCCACTGGTCGAACGTAAGCTGCGGATCGGGGCCGGGCCCAAGCGCGGCGCTCGCCAGCGCGCGCGCAACCCGCAAGCGTCCGCCGACGTCGAGATGCGCGTATCCCGCAAACGACGCAAGCAAGTGAAAGGGCGCGGGCAACGATGCCGCGCGCAATCGGCTGGAGGTTCCGTCTCGCGCCAAGACGAGCGCATCGAAACGCGCCTGCTCGTGCAACGCATGCCCCATCCCGACGCGCTCGACGAAGCCGATGAAACGATCGCAGCAGTGCAAGAACACGTGCTGTCCGTTGTCGATCTCGCGACCGCCGACTTCAAATGAGGTCGCTCGACCGCCCAGCAGGCGCGAGCGCTCGAAGACCTCAACCTCGTAGCCGCGGTCGTGCAGCTCGAGCGCCGCACTAAGCCCTGCGAGTCCGGCACCGACAACGGCGACACGCCCAGCTACACCCCTAACCACGCACGCACCATCGCCCCGATCTTTTCAGTGCGGGACAGGCCGGCGCGCTCATGGAGCGGCAAGGACGGATCGCGCTCGATCTTCTCGAGAATGCGCTCGTAAATGCCGGCCATCGTTCGCACGCATGCGGCCGGTCGCCGATCGATGTAGTTCAATACCTTGTAGCCTTGTAAGAAATACTCACGCGCGCGCGCCGCTTCAAAGGCTACCAGCGTGTCCCATTGCGGCGCCTGCGTTCCGCCGATTAAGTCCGCCTCGGAGATGCCGAAGCGCTGCAAGTCGTCCTGCGGCAGATAGATGCGGCCGAGACCGACGTCTTCGCGTACGTCGCGCAGAATGTTGGTCAGCTGCAGCGCGACACCAAGGTCGTCCGCGCGCTCGAGCGCGGCGTCGTCCCCGAAGCCGAAGATGCGCACGCACATCCGGCCAACGACCGACGCAACCAAATTGCAGTACGACCGTAGCTCGTCCCAGCTGGCGTATCGGACTTTTGTCCCGTCCATTTCCACGCCGTCGATGAGCATCTGCAGCTCGCGTTCGGGAATGCTAAAGCGCGTGACGGCGACGGCGAGCACCTGCATGACGGCGTCATCGTCGGCGTAGTCACCGCGAACGCATTTGGCGATGCGCTCGCGATGGCGCTGGAGACGGGCGGGCAAGTCGGGCGCGTGTGCGACCGCGTCCGCTTCGTCGTCGACCTGGCGCGCGAAATCATAGAGCGCGTAGATCGCGTTGCGCTGTTCCCTTGGAAGCGAGATGAATCCCCAGTAGAAATTTTTTGCTTCGCGGCGCGCCATCTCATGGCAATACCGCTCCGCGTCCGCGAGACTAAGTGCTACCGACATATCTCCCGCTTCTACCGGGTCGCAGCGATCCGCCAATCGCACGAGCGAGGATCGAAACCTTGGCTCGGCCGCTCACGACCGGGCGTTGGAGGTCGGTGCGAAACCCGATGCGCTCGATAGCGTCGCAGATCGCCAAGCCGCCCAGACGATACAGCGCTAGTTGCATCCGCAACGCAAGCGGAACCATCGCTTCGAGCGCGCGGCCCGAATCGAGCAGCCGCCGCGCGCGCTCAACGAGTTTTGATACGGCCCCAGTCATGCCGGAACTCGCCACATCTTCACCCAGAATGTAACAGCGCCCCATCAGACCGTCCCGCTTGACGTCCTGCGCATGATTGGCGAGTTGCAGGCCGATGCATACGTCGTCGGAGAGCATCTGCGCGTCCACGCCTTGTACGCTGAAGACGGCCAACACCATGCGACCGACCGGCGCTGCGGAGAGACGGCAATAGGCTTCGAGTTGCGGCCACGTTTCGTACGCACTAACCCGTTGGTCGAGCCGGTTGGCCTCGATCAGATCGAAAAACGGCTCGGGCGACATCGTCGTGCGAGCCACCGTTTCTCGCAGCGCAAACAACACCGGATGTACCGGTAGTTTGCCGGCAAACATCGCGTGCACGTCGGCGCGCCAGCGATCGAGCCGTTCGAGCGCTGCGTCCGGCGAGCCGCTTTCGTCGCCCAAGTCATCGGTCGTGCGGCAAAATGCATAGATGCGCGACAAATCGAGCCGCATATCGGCGCTCACCAGGCCCGACGCAACGATGAAGTTCTCGTAATGGCGTTTGGTAAGTTCGCGGCAATAGACATCAGCCGCGTCGAGCGCGACGCTCACGCCGGACCCAGCATGTCGGTAAGTTTGAGTTCCTCGATCGAGCGTATGCCGAGTGCGAACATGGCGACGCGCAGCACTTCCACGATCTCATGAGCCAGATCGTGCACTTCATCGAAGCCTTGCGCAGCCGCGCGCAGGAACGGCCCGGCGATGCCGACCATGTCCGCGCCGAGCGCGATCGCCTTCGCTGCGTCTAGCCCATCGCGAATGCCGCCGCTTGCAATGATCGGGGCTTCCGGTGCGACCGCGCGTGCAGCGCGAACGCACTCTGCGGTCGGAATGCCCCACGCGGCAAATTGCGATGCGACGCGAATCCGCCACGATTCGTGCGTGCGAAACCGTTCGACCTCGCTCCACGACGTGCCGCCTGCCCCGGCGACGTCGACTCCCGCGACGCCGACCTCGAAGAGTGCGCGCACGACGTCCGGACTGAGCCCCCAGCCGACTTCCTTGACCAACACCGGCACGCCTAAGCCGTTACTCAGGTCGCCGATGCGTTTGAGCAACCCGCGAAAGTCGGTATCGCCTTCGGGCTGCAGCGCCTCTTGCAGCGGGTTGAGATGCAGCACGAGCGCGTCGGCATCAACGAGTTTTATCAGGTGCTTGCATTGCGGAACGCCGTAGCCTTTGTTGAGTTGAACGGCGCCGAGATTTGCGAAGAGCAGCACTTCGGGCGCGACCGAACGCACGTCGAAGCTTTCAAGCGTCTCCGGCTGCTCGAGTAGTACGCGCCCGGAACCCAGGCCCATTGCAAAGCCGAACTCCTGCGCGATACGTGCCAGCGTCCGGTTGACGCCGGTTGCTTCGGGTGTGCCGCCGGTCATGCACGAAATCAAGATCGGCGCACGCATCTTCCGGCCGAATTGCGCGACGCTTAGATCGACGTCATCAAGCGCAATCTCGGGAAGCGCGCAATGCGCAAACCGATACCGCTCGAAGCCCGAACTCACGCCCTTGGCGCGGACGTCCTGTTCGATGTTGATGCGAAGATGCTCGGCTTTTCTTGACGTGCTGCCGTCACCCGATCGGCCGCGCTCAGCGCCCTGCTGCGAGCTCGTAGGCAATCTCCTTGAATTCCGCCCGGTAGAGTGGCTCCAGCGAAGAAGCTTCAACGAGAGCCACTGCTTTCGCTGCATAGCGCTGGGCCAAAGGGCTCGAGGCGCCCCGTGCCTGACTTGCGAGCTGCAAACTTGCGCCAAGAAGACGCCCGGCGCGCGCGAGCACATCCACCAATTGCGGCGAGGCCCCGGCCATGATGCCGCCGACGCGTAGGCTCAGCGCCAGCATCAAAGGCTGCGTTCCCGCATAGGCGACGCGCAAGCGGCGTTCGCCGCGCACACGCGCGCTCGCCCGAATGAGCCGATTTCGCTGCTCGACGCCGTGGAGCACGGCGTGCGCAAGAACCAGCCCGACGTCTAAGACCCGATCGCGATGCACCGCGTCCTTCGCGAGCAGACCCAAACCGAGTGCGTGAAATGCATCACCGGCATTCAAGGTTTGCGCCAGACCCCAAATCGATGAGGTCGACTCACGCTCGAACGAGAGCGTGGGTGCCATCTGCAGCTCGTCGTGCAGCACCGCAAAGCGATAGAGACACTCTACCGAGGCGGCGACGGGAACGGCAGTTTGCGAGTCCTCGCCGCAAGCATCGCACGCCCATAGTACGAGGCTCGCGCAGAGGGGATCGGCATACTCGAACGAGTGGCGCATAATCCGTTCGAATACCGCACTGAATTGCACGTCTGCGTCCCGCAGATAGTCCATCGTACGTGCTTGCCGCTCGCGTAGAAGAGGCAATTCCAAGGCTCCGGCTTCTCCCTTTTAATCACGTCGCTCTCGCGAAGGAACGTTGCGTTCGCTACGGTACTCTATAGCCCTCCAAATGACCAAGCAGCTGATTGTCTCCGCCGACGATTATGGGTTGTCGACGGAAGTCAACGAAGCGGTCGAGCGCGCGCATCGTGACGGCATCCTTCGAGCCGCAAGTCTGATGGTCGCGGCACCTGCCGCGTCGGATGCAATTGCGCGCGCACGGGCGTTACCGACGCTGCGCGTGGGTTTGCACGTCGTCCTCGTCAATGGACGGCCGCTGTTGCCTGCTGATCAAGTCCGGCCACTGGTGGATCGCGAGGGGAATTTCCCGAGCGATCTCGTGGCCGCCGGGGTGCGCTATTTCTTCCATCCGGCAGCGCGGCGGGCGTTGGAGGCGGAGGTTCGCGCGCAGTTCGACGCCTTTGCGCGTACCGGCCTGGCCCTCGACCACGTCAACGCGCAGAACCACATGCACGTTCATCCCACGGTGCTCGGCATCATCATCAAGGTCGGACGCGATTATGGCATGCGCGCGGTTCGCATTCCGCGTGAGCCGGGCGGACCCGCCTTCTTGAGGCCCTGGCTTGCGCTGATGCGCGAGCGCCTGCATCGCGCCGGAATTGCTACCAACGATGCCGTGCTCGGCATCCGCGATTCCGGCCACATGAACGCAGCACGCGTGTTAGAACTGCTCGATGCACTGCCGCCGGGAATTTCGGAAATGTACTTCCACCCCGCGACGGCGCCGTGGGCCGGAATCGATCCGCAGATTGCCGATTACGATTTCGCGGGGGAACTCGACGCGCTTGTCAGCCCCGATGTACGCGCGAAGCTTACCGCGATCGGTATCGATCCGCGCGCCTATTCGGATCTGCGCGCGTGTTGATCGTTTTAGCGGGGCTCGCGTACTGCGTTGTTGCAGTCTTCGCCATCCTTCGTTTCACCAACCGTCGCGTGGTACAGTCGACCGAACCGTTTGCCGCGACCGTGCTCAAGCCGGTTCACGGACTAGAAGTCGAGTTGTTTGAAAACCTCTGCTCGTTTTGCGAACAAGATGCAGCATCGTTTCAGGTGATCTTCGGTGTCGGGCGGCCGGACGATCCGGCCATCGACGTGATCCGTCGCGTGATCGAACGGTATCCGCAGCTCGACCTAACCCTCGTGATCGACGATCGTCCCGTCGCCGGCAATCCCAAGGTCGCCAATCTGCAAAACATGATCGCAGGTGCGAAATACGAGCTCCTGGTAATCGCGGATGCCGACATGCGCGTCGACCGCAGCTACCTGCGTGCGCTCGCCGCGGAATTCGTCGACGAGCGCGTGGGCGCGGCGACGTGTTTGTACGCCGGCATGCCGCGCGGAGGCCTCGCCTCGCAACTCGCGGCGCTGCAGTTGAACGATCAATTCGCGCCGTCTGTGCTGGTCGCGACGCTAAGCGGCGATCCGCGCTTCTGTCTCGGCTCGACGATGGCCGTCCGGCGCGGTGCGCTCGAGGCGATCGGCGGGTTCGCGGCGCTCTCGCCGCACCTTGCCGATGATTACATGCTGGGCTCGCTGCTACGCGCGCGCGGGTATCGTGTCGTGCTCTCGCGCTACGTCGTTGCGAACATCGTGGCCGAACCCGGGATACGCGCGCTACTGCAGCACGAGCTGCGTTGGGCGCGAACGATCCGCTCGGTGCAGACACTCGGCTATGTCTGTTCGTTCGTGACCTTTCCGCTGCCGTTCGCGCTGCTGTGGGCCGTGCTCTTCCCCACAACGATCGCGGCCTGGGTCGCAGTCGCGCTCACGCTTGCAGCGCGCTTCGGCATGCACGCGGCAATGCGCCGCGCGTTCGCGCTCACGCAGGTCGCCGCGCCGGCGTGGCTTCTTCCGTTGCGTGACTGCCTTGGGCTGGGCGTTTGGGTTGCCGGTCTCTTCGGCAGCACGGTTCGCTGGAAAGATCAGCAGCTTGGCGTGACGGACCTATTGCGAAACGCCGGCGACCTGTGATTCGGTTACGGCGCCCGCCTTATTCCCCCAGGCCGAGCGAATGTACGTAACCACCGACGCAATATCCGCATTCGAGAGCGACTGACCCCAAGCGGGCATCATCCCGTTGTAGCTGGTCCCGGCGACGCTGATCGATCCGCTCAATCCGTATCTGACGATGTGAATGACCGCGGTGGAATCACCGGTCACCGTCGGATTACCGGCGAGCGGAGGGAACGTGCCCGCCACACCTTTGCCGTTAGGCTGATGGCAACTCGAACAGTTCTGCGTATAGACTTTTGCGCCGTCGTTGGCAGCCGCGCCATTTTGCGCGATCGCAGGCGATGACGGGCTCGCCGATTCCGAGGCGGTGCTGTTGCTCTTTGCACACGCGGCTAGGACGCCGATGAGCGCCACTGCCGCCAGTCGTGCGATTCGTGAGCGTTCCATCAGTGCTGCGTTAGCGCCACGAATTGGACACTCCTCGTCGCGATAAGTGCCTTGAGCGCATCGAGCGAATGCGCGAGCGGGCGCATGAGCACGACCGAGCGTCCCTCGCGCCGCGAGCGCGCTACCACGCGCGCCAGCATGAAGCGAATGTACGTACGCGCCGTACGATCGTCCACCGTCGCATCGCGCTGCACGATCGGAATACCCACCGTCGTGAACTCCTCGGGATCGGTATCTCCGCGTTCGTCGAAAAAGACGAGCCCGGTGCCGTCAAGCGATTGCACGAACCCCTCGGTCGACCGCGACGCGATGCCGGAGAAATCGCCGAAGCGCTTGCGCAGCCGTGCAAGCTCTGCCTGCGTGGGCGCGCTATCGAGATGAACGAACACCACGTCATCCGACTCCCGAGCCAGCGCCGCAACGTCGCTTGCCTCCGGGGCGCGCGGATCCAGATCGATGGCAAGGGGCACGCCCACTTGGCGCAGCTGGATGAAGGCCGCGTCGGTTGCCGCCGAACCGCCGCAGAGTCCGACGACGAGCGCAAGCTCCGGCTCGAGCCAGTCGGCGGATACCGTGCGCGGACGATCGATCACCACGTCGTCCTCAGCGAAGAGATCGGCTACTTGCGAATCGGAGGGATCGTGCAGCACCGCATGGACGCTTGCCGCAACGTGCGGCTGCGCACTCGAGCGCATCACCGGAGGTCCCGTTGCGCGTCCGCTAACGTAACCGCCGGCGATCGCCGCAAGGGCTAGGGCGATGACGACGAGCCAGAAAGTTTGGGAGCGCACACGCGTGAACTCATCGCCCAGACGAGCGCGACGAGCAAGAAGTTGGCAACCAGCGAACTGCCGCCATACGAAATGAACGGCAAGGTGATGCCGGTGAGCGGAAAGAGTCCGATCACGCCGCCGATGATGATGAAGACTTGAAAGCCGAGCGTTGCAGCCATCCCAACGCCGAGCAGTTTTGCATACAGATCCGGTTGTTCAGTGGACGTCGCGAACATCCGCCGAACCAGCACGACGAAGAGGGCAATGACGGCAAGCGCGCCGAGCAGTCCGAACTCCTCGGAGAATGCCGCAAACACATAGTCGGTCGCCACGTCCGGAATGAAGCCGGGATGGCCGAGATTCAGTCCCGTACCGAAGAGACCGCCGGCCGCAAGACCATAGTACGCTTGCGACGATTGGTACCCGGCGCCGAGCGGATCGCTGAACGGATTGCGCCAAACGGCGATACGCGCTTGCACGTACGGATAGTGGTGCATCGCCCAGAGCACGGCCAGTGCAAAGATCGCGACGCCGCCAAACACGATATCGACCCGCCGCGTTGCGACGTAGAGCATGGCGGCGAAGGTTGCGAGCAAAAGTGTGGCCATTCCTAAGTCGCGTTGCACGACGAGGATTGCCATCGAGGCGCCCCAGCCGATGAAGAGCGGGCCGAGATAGCGCAGGTTGGCGCGCACCGACCACGGTCGCGCCTGCGCGATCACGTCAGCCGTTTCGCCGAGATACGCAGCTAGGAAAAATACGATGAACAGCTTGATGAGTTCGATCGGTTCGTATTGCACGGGGCCGAGTTTGATCCACAGTCGCGCGCCGTTGACCTCCTGACCGAAGATCAGCAGCAAGAGGAACAGCACGAGCGATCCGACGACCCACAGATACTTGTAGCTTGCAAAACCGCGAAATCGCGTAAACAACGGACCCGCCGCGATCGCAAGCAGCAGCGAAACGAGCAAGCACCATTGCTGTTTCTGCGCTAGATCCGGCGCAAGGCGCGCGACGAGCAAGAGGCCGAGGCCGGCGAGCACAACCGCCAACGCCGGCAAGAGATCGTCACGTCGCGAGGTTTGGGGTTGCCACGCCACCCAGACGAGCGCAAGGATCGCCAGCGTCGCGAGCAGCCACGGCGGCCCGATCGAACCCGCCGGCGCGTATGCCAGCATCAACGCCGTCGCTGCAAGCGCGACCAGCATGGGAAGGATGCGGCGGACGATACTGCTTATTGCGCCCACGCGGTCAGGAGTGCGAGTAACGCCGTCATTACTCCCGCAAGGAGCGCCACGCGTGCGAGCGGCTTCGATCGATAGACGACCTCCGGCACTTCGCGCTTACCGAGTTCTTCGATCGCGCGGTCGCTTTCGTCGAAACGGACGACTAGGAGATGTTCGCTCTCGGCGCGTTCGACGTGCGAGACGAGCGCGCGCCGATCGACTTCGCCGCGAACGCGATGGCCCATCAAAATCATCACGTCACCGGCGTCGAACGTGACGCTCGAGACTGAAACGTCGAGCGACGAACTTGCGCCCAGCGCGCGGCTAAGCAATTCGCGGTTTGCTTCGCCAAGCGTGTCATCGCCGGTCAGCACGGTGATATCGCCGCTGTGTGCGAGATAGGCCGCCGTACCGCCGCTGTGAATGACGCAGGCGTAGCCGCGCACGATCACCGCCATCGTGATCGAACATCCGGCGGTCACGTAGTCGGCGTGGGAGGCGCTGCGTGCAAAAAGGTCGCCGTTGACGCGCGCAAGCGCCCCAAGCACCGCGGTGGGCGCGGCGGGCACGCGATCGACCGCGCGCCGAAAGCGCTCGGTTCGCAAACGGCGCTCGCACTCGGATCGCAAGCGTTCGAGTGTCGCCGGAGCGGCAGCCACACCGTCCACCGTGCCGAAGCCGCGCGCGACGGCAAACAGCCACGAGCGCGGTCCCAGCTGCAACGAGAGACAGGAGGCGCGATCGCCCCGTATCGCTACGTCCACGGTGCTATTTTCTCCACGATCAGTCTCGTCGTTCCCACGTCGATCTCGTCACCTTCGCGCAGCTCGACTGCACTCTCCAACCGCCGGCCGTTGAGGAAGGTGCCGTTGCTGCTTTCGAGATCGCGCACGAAAACGATGCCGCCTTGCGTTTCGAGCCGTGCATGGCGCCGGCTCACTTCGACATCCGCGAGCACGAGTTCACAGCCGGCATCGCGGCCGATCGTCAACGGGCACAGACCTTCGAAACGCCGTTCGCTTCCAAGCTCGACGATCCGCAGCACCGCCTTGACGGGCGCCAGACTTGCAATTTCGGCCGGGCTGCCGCTGCGAGGGCGCGCCGCAATGATCGCGACGGCCGCCAGCATGGCCGTGATCTCGAGTGTTCCGATGCGCATGTGCGCGACAAAATTCACTCGCGCGCCTCGAGCCGCATCTGCGTGTTGCCGAAGGTCAGTACGTCTCCTGAAACGACACGGCGCTTGCCCGCGATGCGCTCGCCGTTCACGAACGTGCCGTTGGTCGAATTCAAGTCTTCGACTTCGACGGCGCCGCCGGAAATTTCCAAAACAGCATGATTGCGCGAAACGCTGGGATCGACCAGGAAGATGTCGCTTTCCTCGCTTCGTCCGATGGTGGCTGATTTATCGATGAAGTACACCCCGTACGCGGGCACGCCTTTCATCATCCGTAAGTGAAAGCGTTTCGGCGGCGTCAGCGCCGGCGCATTGGGGATCGAAATCGTTACGTCGCTCGCGACCATGACGTCGGCGAGGCCGGCCGGAATACTTTCACGCGATACCATCTCCACATTCGGTCCTCCGTCGAAAAAATACACGCCGACGCGCGCGGCCATATCGCGCAACAGTTCGCCCCATTCGCGCTCCAGGTAGGCGCGATGTTCGGCGAGACGCGCGAAGTCATCCGGGTTCACATAGACGAGATACGATCCGGGGGCAAGCATATGACCGTCGTCGCCGCGGGTGCGCGTTTCCATGGTCGTGACGAGCTTGCGCGCGATCTGAGCAGGCTCGAGATCGCTCGGAAAGGTCTTGGCAAACGTTCGCTCGATAAACGCGGCGCACGCTTGCTCGATCCGTGCAAACCAACTCATGGCAATGTGGGGATTACCGGTGCTCCAGTCTTGCAATAAAAAACCCATCGCGGCCGTTCAATCCGGGCGGGACAAGGACGTCGCCCGCATCGGTAATGAACGGCTCGAACGCCGCGGGAATCAATCCGCGCTCGAAGTTTGCTCTGCTCCGGAACCACTCGACAACCTCGACCGTCTCCCGCGGATCGGTCGAGCACACCGCATACACCACGGCACCGCCCACGTGGATCGATGGAGCCAGCGCCTCGAGCAAAGCCCGCTGCGTCAGAGCTAGGCGTTCGCCGTCGCCCGGCTGCTTCTTCCAGCGGGCCTCCGGGTGGCGCTCGACCACCCCCACCCCCGAGCACGGCGCGTCGATCAGCACCCGGTCAAAGCGCTGCTCGGCGGGAAGCAGCGGTGTGGTCGCGTCCCCAATGACGATCCCGGCCGCTACCCCGGCCGCCTCGAGGCGCGCCTCCAGCACCTGGGCTTTGCGAGCCTCGCGCTCGATAGCGAGCAACGTGCCTTCGCCGCCCATCCGCGCGCCAATCTGCAGCGCCTTGTTCCCTCGGCCGCTGCACACGTCCAGAATCGCTTCCCCGGGTTGCGGGTTGAGCACCCCGACCGGCATCGCCGAGCTTTCCGACTGCAGCCACCAGGTGCCACCGGCGAGCGCCTCTTGCGCGTGCACGCCCGCGGCGTTATTGACCAGCAGCGATTCGGGAACGAACGGCGACGGCGTCGCCGTGATACCCTCGGCGCCGAATTGCTCGATGACCTCGCCGGGGGACGTGCGCAGCGCGTTGATCGTGACGCACGTTGCGGCGGGATCGTTCACCGCCGCGCAGATCGCCTCGGCTCGTTCGCCGAATACCGCCCGCCACTGGCGCACGAGCCAGGTCGGAAGTGAGTAGCGCGTGCCGAGGTAGTCGTCGTCATTCTCGAACATATCGCGCGCCGGTTCGGGCCGGCGGTCGCGCAAGAACGAGCGCAAGACGGCGTTGACCAGATTGGCGACGCCGCGATGGCCGTAGCGTTTGGCCAAGTTCACGAATTCGAACACGGTCGCATGTGTATCGGCTCGGGTATAGACGAGTTCGTACACCGCCAGACGCAAAATCTCGTGAATGACGGGCGGAAGTTGCGTGCGCCGTTCGCCGATCAACGGCTCGAGATACCAGTCGAGCGCGCGACGCATCTTGATCGCGCCGTAGGCCAGTTCGGTCGCAAACGCGCGATCGCGCGGAGCAAGGTTCGCCTTGCGCGCGCGATAGTCGAGTGCCTCCTGCGCGCCGCGCTCGGTTCCACCGCCGGGCGCGACGAACACGTCGCGCACGGTCAGCAGCGCTACTTCGCGCGCGTTCATGCTTCGCGATCCTTGCGCGAGCGTTCGTAACTCTCGCCGCTCATCCGGCCGCGGTTGGGCGCGATCAATTCGTCGATGGACACGCGCTCCCCGTCGACGTGCGCGCGCAAGATCTTCACCTGTTCCCCGTCGAGAACGGCGCGCGCCCCCGGGGTGGGCGAAAACGCGCGCACCGCATTGACAATGCGCCGCGGAGGCCACGACCAGTCAATCTCGAGGTCCTCTTTGCGAATCGGACGCGTCACGCTGGGTTCGCCGCGCTGCGGCCGGCGAGGCAAAGGCCCGCGCACCGCGAGATCGATCGCATCGCCGAGCAAATCGGCACCGAAGAACGCTAGACGATCGTGCAAGATACCGTAATCTTCGTCGGCATCGATGCGAATGCGTTCTTGCAGCACGATGTCGCCGGTATCCATGCCCTTGTCCATCAGCATGATCGAGACGCCGGTCTCGGCCTCTCCCGCCAGCAAGGCGCTCTGAATCGGTGTCGCACCGCGATACTTTGGCAGCAGCGACGGATGCACGTTGAGCGCACCGAGCGCCGGCAGATCAAGGATCGCTTGCGGCAGAATCCTGCCGTATGACGCGAGCGCGAAGAGCAGGAAGCGCGTTTCCGCGATTTCCTTGGCGAATGCTTTGAGCGATTCAGGCTCGTAGACGCGCAAGCCCAATTCGAGTGCCGCGGTCTTAACCGGCGTCGGCTGGAGTTTGTGTCCGCGGCCGGCCGGACGGTCCGGCTGGGTCACGACGCCGGCGAGATCGGTTTTCTCCGCGAGAACGTGCAGACTCGGAACCGCGAACGCGCTGGTTCCGAAGAACAGCGTACGCACTCAGGAGCCTGCCACTAAGCTTCGGCCGTTTCGGCGATCTCGCGTTCTTCGTCGGTTTGCGGCAAGCGCACGTTCTTGGCTTTATCGATGTAGAGCACGCCGTTGAGATGATCGATCTCGTGCTGAAGACACTGCGCGAACAAGCCGCCGCCTTCGAGACGAATCTTTTCCCCGTTGCGATCGAGCCCACTGACCGCAACGCGAGCAAAGCGCGTGATCTCGCCCACGTATCCCGGCACCGAGAGACAACCCTCGGTCAGTTCGACTTCTTCTTCGGCCAGTTCGATCTTCGGATTGATGACAACCGCTGGATCGTGTTCGTCGTCGTTCACATCGATGACGAACATGCGCTTGGAGACATTGACCTGCGGCGCGGCAAGGCCGACTCCCGGCGCGGCGTACATGGTTTCGAACATGTCGTCGATCAGCTGCTGAAACAACGGATCGTCAAGCTCTTTCAGGTCGACCTTTTTGGCGACCTTACGCAGCGTGGGATGACCGTCGGTGATGATCTCGCGGATGTAGGGCATGGGCCGCTATTCTACGACCCAAGCCCCCAGCGCCCATTCTTATTGAATCGTAAAGCTTCCAAGCGGGCCCAGCGGCGTGCAATTGCCGCCTGTGTTATTGATCCAGACGTACCACGTCGTACCCGTCGGAGGCGCCAAACTGCCGCCAAGCGTGACACTTTGGTACACCGGATTTGCAAACGACGGTGTCGCCGAGGGCGACGGAATTTGCGCTGCGGTGATCGTTTGGACTCCTGACGTGTAGCCGCCGTTGTTGCCGGTGCTCGACGGAGCAAGGTACGCATCCCAAACGCTCGGCAGCGCCGTGCCGACCGCGAACACGATCTGCTGCGGGCTGTCGGGTACGCCGGTCGCACCGGGGATCGGATAGATCAACTGCACGGTCGTTCCCGGCGAGCACGTCGGGCCCGGCGTGGGGTTGACGAATGTGGTCCCGCCGCCGCCGCATGCCGCAAAGGCAAGCGCGCAGAGCGCGAGACCAAAACTAATGGAAAGGTTGCGCAGAGTCAGCATGGCAACATCCTAGCGCATTTTTCCTGGGACGTGGATGAGAAACACTAGAGAATGTACCCCGAAAGGTCCGCATTTTCAACCACGTCTTTGAGACGGTCGCGCACGTACGCCGCGTCGATCGCGACCTCGCCGCGCTCCTCCGGTGCGGCATAACTCACGTCCTCGAGCAATCGTTCGAGCACGGTATGCAGGCGCCGCGCGCCGATATTCTCGCTCTGCTCGTTGACTTGCATCGCAAAGCGAGCCAGCTGATCGATCGCATCCTCGGTGAAGGTCAGCATCACGCCTTCGGTGGCGAGCAGCGCGCGATATTGTTCGATCAGCGCGTTTTTCGGTTGCGTTAGGATCGTTTTGAAATCTTCGGCGGTGAGCGAGTCCAACTCGACCCGAATCGGAAACCGGCCCTGCAACTCGGGAATGAGGTCCGAAGGCTTGCTGATGTGAAATGCGCCCGCGGCGATAAAGAGCACGTGATCGGTTTTTAGGGTTCCGTGCTTAGTTGTCACCGTGCTGCCTTCGACGATCGGCAGAATGTCGCGCTGCACGCCTTCGCGCGACACGTCGGGGCCGCCGCGCGAGCCTTCGCGCCCGGCGACTTTGTCGATCTCGTCGATGAAAATGATCCCGTCTTCACCTGCGCGGCGCAGCGCCTCGCGCTTCACGGCGTCGGTGTCGATTAGCTTCGCCGCTTCTTCTTGCGCGAAGATCCGGCGTGCTTCGGCCACGGTCACGCGCTTGCGCGTTTTGCGTTTGGGAATCAGACCGCCGAGCATCTCGCCGAGATCGGCGCCGCCCTGCTCCATGCCGCCGAGCATGCCGATCGGCATACTGGGCGTCTCTTCGACTTCAATTTCGATCAGCCGCACGTCGTAAAATCCGCGTTCGATCTCGCCGCGCACCTGATCGCGAATGCGCGAAACGTCGGCCGGCGGTGCAGGCGTAGGTTGCGGCTGCGGTTGCGGCGCGGCGTTGCCGAAAATCGACCCGAGGGTTGCGGCAAACGGATTACCTTGCGGGTTCGAGCGCGTCGCGGTCTCGGGGTTGAGCGCATCGATCAGGCGTTCCACCGCGGCTTTCTCCGCAAGCTCCGCCACCTCGCTGCGCCGCTCTTCGGTCACCATGCGAATCGCCGCTTCGACCAAATCGCGCACCATCGACTCGACGTCGCGTCCGACGTACCCGACCTCGGTGTACTTCGTCGCTTCGACTTTGACGAACGGTGCGCCGACCAGGCCCGCCAAACGGCGCGCAATTTCGGTCTTGCCGACGCCGGTCGGTCCGATCATCAGAATGTTCTTGGGGGTGATTTCGTCGCGCAGATCTTCGCGCACGTGGTTCCGGCGATACCGGTTGCGCAGCGCAATCGCCACCGCGCGTTTGGCCTTGGCTTGGCCGACGATGTACTTATCGAGTTCGAGGGCAATTTGCCGCGGCGTGAGGCCGGCCTTATCAGTAAGCGCTGCGCTCATGGAAGAGTCTCAACCGTGATGTCGTCGTTGGTGTAGATACAGATTTCGCCCGCGATCTCCAGCGCCTTGCGGGCAATATCGGCGGCACCGAGATCACTGTTGCGAATCAGGGCGGCAGCGGCGGCTTGGGCGTACGGGCCGCCGCTCCCAATCGCCGCGATGCCTTCGTCGGGCTCGATGACGTCACCAGTTCCGGAGAGGACGCAAAGGTGTTCGGGCGTGCCGACGATGAGCAGCGCCTCCAGCCGGCGCAGTGCGCGATCCTGGCGCCAGTCCTTCGCCAGCTCGACGGCAGCGCGCGTGATGTCCTTGAACTCGGCGAACTTGCTTTCGAACTTCTCGAGCAAGGTGATACCGTCGGCAGCCGATCCGGCAAATCCGGCCACGACTTTCCCGCCGGCGATCTTGCGCACTTTGCGAGCGCCGTGCTTGACGATCGTTTTGTCGAGCGTCACCTGCCCGTCGCCGGCAATGGCCAGCGTGCCGTTGCGGCGAACGGCCAAGATGGTGGTTGAGCGAATCCTCATATCGTCACCGTTCTACCCGTTCCGAACGTTGGGGGTTTCACGATGCGTATTGCGATCCTTGTAGCAGCCTTGTTCCTCCCACCGCTGTGTGCCGTGGCGCAAACGCCGCCGAGCACGGTACCTCCCCCACGGCCAACACCGGTCGCCGGCATCTCGGTCAACGCCGTCGCGACGAAGAAAATCCCCGCGACCTCTGCCCGCATCATGCTGAACTTCTCCACGGCGGATCGCGCCATCACGCTCAACAAGCAGACGCTCCAACCGATTGCCGACGCCTTTGTGAAATCGGGCGTTGATCCAGCGACCATCCAATGGCCGGTAAACTTCAATGCGCCCGGCGGCTCGAACGTTGCTTCGATCTCCGCGACGGTAAACAACCCGACTGCGGCGATGATGCAGGCTGGTATCGTCACCGTAGGCACGGCCGTTGCATCGATGAACGACCTGATCCTCACCGGGGCAACAATCTTTGTGACGGCGGCGAATTGTCAGGCGGTTCTCGACGATGTGCGGCGCGACGCCATCGCCAAGGCGCACGCACAAGCCGAATCGATCGCGTCGGATCTTGCCGTCCATGTCGGTACCGTCGTGAGCGTGCAAGTCAACGACCGCGCCACTCCCAACGGTGAATGCACGGCCATATACGGTATCAACGGCATCCCCGGCAATAACGCCACCGCACAGGGGCCCGACGATTACCTCATGGTTCCCGTATCGTCGTACATCTCGATCACCTACGCGATCAAGTAGCCGCCGGGTGTAGTTCTAATTCGCGTTTGAACGCTTCGATCAGCTCAAGTGCTCGCTGGGCCATCAATCGACGGCGCCCTTTCTTATCGCCCTTCGACAAGCTCAGGGTGACAGAAGGATCGAGAGCCGGAAAGTACGACCAGGTAACATTCGCGGGTTGGAAGTCGTGCGTCTCGGTATTTTGCAGGTGCGCGACGACCGCGCCGAACGCGCTCTCGCGCGGAAACGTCACCGGTTCGAGTCCGAGGATCGCGCGCGACGCATGGATGCCGGTCATCGCACCGCACGCCGCAGCCTCGACGTAGCCTTCGGCACCGGTGATCTGCCCGGCGAAATACAGGGTGTCGTGTCCGCGCAGCCGCAACTGCGCATCCAGCACGCTCGGCGAGTCGATGAACGCGTTGCGATGCATCACGCCCAAACGCAGCCACTCGGCGTTTGCCATCCCGGGCAGTTTCCCGAACGCTTCTTTCTGTGCCGGCCACGAAAGCCGGGTCTGAAACCCAACCAGATTGAAGGCCGTGCCCTGCGCGTTTTCCTTGCGCAGCTGTACGACGGCGTGCGGTGTCGTGCCGGTTCGCGGATCGCGCAACCCGACCGGCTTGAGCGGTCCAAAGCGCAAGGTGTCATCGCCCCGGTCGGCCATCTCTTCAATCGGCAAGCAGCCTTCGAAGTACTTACCTCCCGATTCGAAATCCTTGGGTTGATGCCGTTCGAGCGTGCGTAGATCGTGCAGCAACTGTGCGTACTGTTCGCGGTCGAGCGGAATGTTGATGTAGTCGTCGCCATCGCCTTTTTCGTAGCGCGATTTGCGGTACATGAATGACTCGTCGATCGAGTCGGCGGCGACGATCGGTGACGCCGCATCGAAATACGCCAAGCGCTTTCCGACCAGCGCATCGAGCGACGCCAAGAATTCCTCATTCGGCAGCGGCCCACAGGCGACGATCGTTGGGCGATCCAGCGGAATCGACGTTAGTTCTTCGCGATGCAACGTGATGCGGGGATGCGCCTCGATGCGGCGCTCGACCGCATCGGCGAATAGCGCGCGATCGACCGCCAGTGCGCCGCCTGCCGGCACCGCCGCCTCGCGTGCGCTTGTGATAACGATCGAATCGAGACGCGCTAACTCTTCTTTGAGCAGACCGACCGCGTTTTCGAGCGCGGCGCCGCGCAGCGAGTTACTACACACGAGTTCTGCGAGACGTCCGGTCGTATGTGCAGGTCCACTGCGCTGCGGACGCATTTCGTAGAGATCAACGTCAACGCCCGCGTTTGCGGCCTGCCATGCGGCTTCGCACCCGGCAAGCCCACCGCCGATGACGGTCAGGCGATCGGACATTTAAACCTCGGCGAGTTCGCGGTCTTCGCTCGATTCGTCGCCACCCACGGCCTTCGCGAGCGACGACACATCGTGTTCCTTGTCGGCCGCACATTCGAGATGCACGACGCCGCCACGACGGTTCTTCGCGACGACATGGCTGCCGCACACCGGGCACGGTTGTGGAATCACACGATCCCACGACACGAAGTCGCACTTCGGATAGTTGGCGCAACCGTAAAATGTGCGACCCTTCTTCGAACGGCGCTCGACGACCATGCCGCCGTCCTTGGGGCACTTCGCGCCGGTATCTTTGACGATTGGTTTGGTAGTCTTGCACTCGGGATATCCGGTGCAGGAGATGAATTTGCCGAAGCGCCCGGTCTTGATGACCATCGGCCGCTGGCAGTTCGGGCAGATCTCGTCGGTCGGTTCGTCCTTGATCTCCAAGCGCGGCAACTTCTTTTCGGCCTCTTCGAGTTCGAGCGCGAAGGGACCATAGAACGCCCGTAGGATGCTGACCCAATCAGCGTGACCGTCCGCGACCTTATCCAGATCGCCTTCCATCCCGGCCGTGAACTTGAGATCGACAATATCTTTGAAATGCTCGGCCAGCAGATCGTTGACCGCAATCCCGATCTCCGTCGGCTTGAAGCGGCGATCCTCTTGGGTGACGTAGCCGCGCGCCTGAATCGTATCGACGATCGTCGAGTACGTCGACGGCCGTCCAATGCCGTTCTCTTCCAGCGCTTTCACTAGCGTCGCTTCGGTAAAGCGCGGGGGCGGCTCGGTGAAGTGCTGCTTCGATTCGATCGCTCGCCGTTCGAGCGAATCGCGCTCGTGCAACTCCGGCAAACGGACGCGGCCCTTGACAACCTTGCCGTTGGTCTGCGCCGCAGCCGCCTCACCGGTTTGCGTCTCTTCGTCTTTGCCTTCTTCATATACACGGGTGAAGCCGGCAAACTTGACGATGCTTCCGGTCGCGCGGAACGTATACTGGGCGGCACTGATGTCGACGGTCGTCTGGTCCAAAACCGCGGGCGCCATCTGCGAAGCGACGAAGCGCTCCCAGATCAGCGAGTAGAGCCGCAACTCGTCGCGCTTGAGCACGTGCGCCACACTATCGGGGGTATGGAATACGCTGGTAGGACGGATCGCTTCGTGCGCATCCTGCGCTCCCTCGCGGACCTTGTGCGCGTGGCCTCCGTGAAACGCTTCGCCGTAGGTTTGGGTGATAAATTCGCGCGCAGCGTCCCGCGCCGAATCCGCGATGCGGGTCGAGTCGGTGCGCATGTAGGTGATCAAGCCTTGGGTGCCGTCGCTCCCGCCAAGATCGACACCTTCATAGAGCGCTTGCGCGATCTGCATCGTGCGCCGGACGCGCAGCCGAAGTTTGCGCGATGCCTCCTGCTGCAGGGTCGAGGTGGTGAAGGGCGCCGGCGCATTGCGCCGGACTTCGCGCCGTTTGACCGACGCGACCGCGAATGCCGCGCCCTCGAGGTCGCGCAGCACTTCATCAGCGAGCGCTTTGTTGGAAATCTCTAGCTTCTCGCCGCGGCGCGCAACCAGCTCAGCCGGGAAAACGATCGCCGGATCGCGCTCGGTGGCGAGCTGGGCGGTGACCGTCCAGTACTCGCGCGGGTTGAAGGCGTTGATTTCGCGTTCGCGATCGACGATCAACCGAACCGCGACCGATTGCACGCGCCCGGC
>PMUE01000099.1 GCA_003167055.1 Vulcanimicrobiota bacterium
AACCTGGTAGACGGCGCCGGAGAACAGCGGCGTCTCAGGCGGCTCGCGTACGTCCCAAATGCGCACGCCGGCGCGCTGCGCAGCGAACTTGAATTCTTGATCCTCGCCGAGCATGTCGTGCAATCCGCTGACGATCTCGAGCTTGGCGGCAATCGCTGCGAGAATTTCGGCACGCCAGTCGGGCGGCAATGATCCGCCGCGTGGCGCGGTCCCGATCAGCAATGCCGTCGGTTCATAGCGCAGGGCTTCAGCTACATTGGCGACGATCGGCGCGTCGCTGTGCAGGTACGGCACGACGTCGCGGACGCGTTTGCCGGCCTGTTCAGGGTCGATGACCGCGACGGTTTCGTCCGTCCCGTAGGCGATCACGCCGTGAGCCGTCTTGGCATTGTCGGCGAATTGACCGGGCGCCAGAATTGCGTAGCGGCGCTTCATGCCGGGACGCGTGCGCGTACGCCGAGCCCCGGCTCGTCGGGGAGCACCAGTTTGCCGTGATCGTACTGCACGCCGGTAAACGGATCGTCGGACGTCAGGAACGGTCCGTCGATGTCGGCCCAGTCGACCAGCGGCGAGATTTGCGCTGCGGCGGTGGATGCAATCGAACTTTCAACCATGCAGCCGAGCATCACTTTGAACCCGAGTGCGCGCGCAGTCGCGATCATCGAGAGCGCACCGCGAATGCCGCCGGTCTTGGCGAGCTTGACGTTGACGCCGTCGACGCAGCCCATCAGGACCGGCAAATCGCGCGCGTCGAGTGAATCCTCGTCGGTGACGATCGGAATCTTCGAACGATCGCGAATCGCGCGCAGTCCTTGCGGATTCCCGGCCGGAATCGGTTGTTCGCAAAACTCGATGTCGTACCGCGCGAGCTCGTTGAGGATCGGAATCGCGCGATCGACTGTCCAGCCTTCATTGGCGTCGATGCGAATCGTGCCGGTGTAGTGGTGACGAATCGCCTCCACAGTCTCGATCTGTTCGCGTGCGGTGCCGAGGCCAAGCTTCACCTTGAGCACCGGGTGATCGCCGATCTCCGCCAGTTTGCGCAGCGTTGTCTCGGTATCGCTGATGCCGAGCGTGAACGATGTGTACGGCGTTTTGGATGCATCTAATCCGAGCAGCTGGTAAAGTGGCACACCCAGGCGCTTGCCGAGCAAGTCGTAGAGCGCGAGGTCGAGTCCCGCGCGTGCGGCCGGCGGGATGCGCCGATCGATGAGCGTTTCGAGGGCGAATGGGTCTTGCGACGTCAGCGCGTTGTTGGCGAAGTAGTACGCGACGCTGTCGGCGGATTCGTGGTAGCGCTCGATTGGTGTGGCTTCGCCCAGCCCTTGGAGCTCGCCGTCGCTCAGCCGGAAGAGCACGCTGTGAGCGACCGTCTCCTCGCCGCGCGCGATCTTAAACGGATGCCGGAGCCGCAGATCGAGCGGCGCGAGCGAGAGCGAAAGAGCCATGCGTGCGCGCATTCTGGGAGGGTTCCCTCGATCCTCGGAACGCCGGGCAGACGTGCTACCAGAAATTTTTTAGAGTCCGAAGGACTAGGACGACGTATCGCGCATTAAGGCGCCTTAAGAGTGAACGAACGCGTCCTGCGTCGGTCACTTTTTCTTTTCTCTGGACCTGATGAGGTAGAGATGCAAGACACGCGTTCCTTGGGGAGCCGGGTATCGGCGCTTCTGGCAGCCGCGGCCTTCCTGTTTGTTTTTTTTGCGAGTCCGCTAGCGGTTCGGGCCGGTACGACCGGCGTTCTCGAAGGCACTATTAGCGATGGCGCCACGGGCAAACCGATCGCCGACGCGACGGTTAAGGCGGTCGCGCCGAGCGGCACGTTCAGCAGCGTAACCGACGCGCACGGCTTCTACGCGGTCATGAACATGCTTCCGGACACGTACACGGTCAGTGTGAGCGCACCGGGCTACAGTGACGTGTCGACCCCCGGCGTCTTCGTGCAGCAGGACGATATCGTCCGCTTCGATCGGAAGCTCGCAAATGCGGGCCTCAAGACGATTGCTAACGTTGCGTCGCGCAGCCGCGGCAGCTTATTGCAGCCTTATCAAGGTTCAGACGTGTACAACGTGTCCGGCGATCAACTGATGGCGGCGACCGGTGGTACCGATACGCACGAGACGGAATACCAGTACATCGACACCGTTCCCGGCGTGGTTGGTAGCGGCGGTTACGCGATCGGCCAACCGTCGATTCGCGGCGGTTTCTCGGACGTTGATACCGGGTTTGAACTCGACGGCGTGCCGATCAGCGATCGGCAGACCGGCTTCTTCGGGACAAACTTGACCAACATCGGCGTGGGTAACGTCGAAGTTGTAACCGGCGGTCTTACCGCCGACGCCGCGCAAAACGGCACCGGTGTGATCAATCAGGTTTCGAAGGTCGGCACGTATCCGGGATACTTCTGGATCTCCGGTGGCCTGACCAGCGATCAATTCTCGCACTACGAGCGTGCCGAGTGGAGCGGCGCAACGCCAAACGGCAAGTTTAGCTGGTTTGTCAGCAACGACGCTGCCAATAATCAAAACTATTACTGGGTCGGAAGCCAGATGCTCAACGGCGCCAACTATCCGCTCATCGGAATTCCGGGCGCCACCGAAGCAGGCTATCCCGGCGGGATCTCATTTGCAAATGCGGGATGGATCTGGACGAGAGACATCATTGGCAATTTTCACTGGCGTCCTGACCCGCGCGACGATATCCAACTCCTGGAGCTGAATACGTTTNNTCTTTAACGACCAGGGGACCTACGGTATCGATAATCCTGGTCAGCCAGGTCTAGGCGTCACGGAGTGTAACGGCGCGACCGGCAACGTTGCCGGCTCGGCATCGAGCGGCTCCGGCGGTGTCACGCCCACCGGACAGCCCTGTCCCATCGGTGTTTACAGCTATTATTTGGCCCCCGGTCAGGGAAATTACATGGGGCACACGTCCAACGTGTTCAAGCTCCAGTGGAATCACACGATCAGCTCCAACTCGAGCTTCGAAGTTCACATTGCCCAGTTCTTCAACAAGTACGTGTTCGATCAACCGTACTCGGATCCGAACTGGCCGGTCTACAACTCAGAGTGGACGGGCACGGGCTGTCCAACCTATCCGATCGCCAATAACACGCCGGTCGGAAGTTTCGGCACAGCGTTCTACGACCAGTGTTTGTTCAATCTGTCCGACTCGTACGAATTGCGCGACGACAACGATTGGTTCGCGGCCGGCGACTACACGTGGACGCCGAACGAAAACATCACGGTCAAGGCGGGCGTGCAGCAAGAGTACGACAACCAAATTCAAACCGTGAACTATCTCAACATGTTCAACGCCTCGCCGGCGAACGAGGCGGCGGTCGGCGGACTGTGCTTCGGAAACAGCAACACGTGGCCGTGCATCGCGCAGCAGAGCGATAACCCTGCGCATACGCCTTCGGCCTATGCTGAGGCGACCTTCAATGTCGGAAAGTTCACCGTCGAACCCGGCATTCGGTGGTCGCGCGATTACTACGGTATTCCGGCTGCTGCCGGAGGCCCGGTATCGGCGGGCTATTGGGCGCCGTCGGTCGTCGGAACGTATCGCATGAATCCGAACAACGTCTTCCGCTACTCGTACGCGGATTCAGCCAACTACGTCGGCTCGCTCTTCGTGTATCAGCTCAATNNGCGTTCAATCCGCAGCTCAACGGACCCAACGCCTATCAACCGGCGATCAATCACACGCTCGACTTCCAGTGGGAGCACGCGTTCGGGTCCGAAACGACGCTGCGCTTCGGGCCGTACTGGCGCTCGACCGACAACTACCCGGCAGCTTACACGCCGTTTGTCGGCTACATTCCGGGAACGAACGAGTGGTTACCGGCAGCGCCGGTGCTCCAGGACGATCTCGCGATGCGGCAATTCGGCGCGGAACTCGGGATCAGTCACGTGGATCCGAAGCCGACCGGCGCAAGTTGGTGGATCTCGGGATCGTACTGTAACTGCTGGACGCAAAACGCAAATTACCTTACCAACTTTGGGTTCAACGGTTACCAGTCAACGGTAACCGCCCACTCATCGTACGTGAACTATCCGCTGACCCAGTTCTTCCTCAATCAAGGTATCTACGTTCGTTCAACCAGCACGCCGCTGGTTGCCATGACGCTGACGGCCGATTTGCATACCAACGGTTGGCATTTGGTTCCGTACGTCTACTGGACGTACGATAACTTCTACAATGCCGGCGGGTGCATGCAGCTCAATGCGGCCGGTACCGGGTACCAAACACCGAACCAAAATTCAATACCGATTCCCTGTGCTCAACAAACGCTGACGGCCGGCCCAAATGCTGGCGCGCTGGTCAATCCGGTGCTCGCGCCCGAAGGCATCGGCATGGGATATTGGTACGCCAACCTCACCTTGTTCAAAGACATCAACCGGACGTGGAAGATCGGCATCTCGGACCAGAACATGTTCAATATGCAGCATGGGCCGGTACCGTCGTGCTTCAACACCGGCACCGGATGCTGGCCGTACGGTCCGCAAGCCGGTTCGTGGGGTGCGCCAAATACGTACAACTACCAGAACTTCACGAACGGTGCGCCGCGTGTCATTGAGGTCTTTGCACGGGCGTATGTTGGCCCGCAGGCGCCGCCACACTAAGCCACACCAAGAAAGAGAGGACGCAATGCGGGTACTGCGTTCGATTGGAAGCTTCGCGTTGCTCACGCTGCTGCTCTGCAGTAGCGTGGCGGCGCAAGGCGGAAGCCCACAACTTCTTGCTCGTTGGACGATCTACCAAGTCTCGGGCGTCGGCCAAGACACCTGGAGCACGTGGTACGCGCAAGGTCCGTTTCCGGTCCATTTTCGATTTAAATGCTCAAACGGTACCGTGATCGTCAACGCGCAGAACACCGACAAGCTCACGCAGAACGTCACCATACGCTACTGGGATGTCGAACGCGATCAACGCGCGCTCGAAAACGCGATTGGAAGCAAGAAGGCCTTGCAGAACAGGGGCTTTGCGTTGCAACCGCGACAAGCCATCCTGCAACCGATCCTTCGTCCCGACGCGTGTAGCGCGACTTCGAATTCGTTCGTATTCGGGGCGTATCTGGGCGTTTAGCGTACGGCGCGCATGCGCGCGCGCAGCTCTTCACCGACGTCGGTCGCATCTTGCTCGACGAGTGGTTTATCGCTTACGACGAGTCGCGCGATATCCCAGCGCTGATCGGGCTCGGTGCCGAAGTAGCCTTCGCGCACCGCAGCCTCGGCGTGCGACATGATGTGGTCGGCGTCGATCGGCACGTTATAAAATGCGGCCAAACGGGCACCGACCACGCACAGCCCGTTGACGAGTTCTTCGGTCAGCGGATACGCGCCGAAGTTGGCAGGTGTCGCGTCCTGCATCGCCATGATCGAGATACCCAGTGCATGGGAATTGCGGCCGCGCGTGTGCTGCGCATAGGGCGCATCGGGATTCTCGTAAACGTTGCGCATGTTCTCGCGCACGTCGTGGGTGTTGACGACGACGATGCCGTCCGGCGTCGTCGCAATGCAGACGTGATAGGCCGGAAAGACCGACGCGTAGTCGTGCGCCGACCAATGCGTGTAGATATGATCGATCCGTCCCGCAACGTCGGGACGCCATTGCGTCAGCGGCCAATGGGGAAAATCCTCGATCCGATACGCGACTAGATCTGCCACTGCCACGCGTTCCATTCGTCGGCGATGAACGCCGCCGGCTTGAAGTTTTTCAGGTCGCTGTTGTAGCCGAAATAACTCTGGTGCCAGAAAGCGAAGACGGCGGGGTTCAGCGCACGGATGCGCGCGGCTTCCTTTTGATACAGCGCTCTGCGCTGCGCCTGGTCGAAGGTGCTCGCAGCGGCTTCGGTCGTCGCGTCGACGATCGGGTCGCTCAGCCAACTGGTGTTGGCGCCGTGCGGCGGAATGAAGCGCGAATTCCACGAGCCCGAGTCGTCGGGATCGGCCCCGTTGATCGCCTGCGACCATTCGAGATCGTATCTGCCGGTGTAGATCGGGCCGTTTTGTGCAAAGAGTAGGTTGGCCGGGTAATTCTTCACGTCGATTCCGATGCCGAGTTGCTGCAGCATCGATTGGATCACCAACTCGGCGCGTTGATTGACGTCGTTATCGGTCGTTGCTGAAACGGTCAGCCGCATCGCGAGCGCACCTTTGTGCAGCAGACCGTCGCTCCCCATGCGCCAGCCGGCTTGCGCAAGCAGCCGGCGCGCGTCGGCCGGATCGTAGCGATAAGGCGGCAAATTCGGCGCAGCCCATGATTGGGGAAAGATGTCCGAGACCGCGAGCTGCCCGTGGCCGTGGTAGACGGTTGCGACGATGCGCGACCAATCGATGCCCTAGGTAATCGCCGTGCGAACGCGCGCGTCGGCCAGTTGCGGCTGGCGCATGTTCATTTCAAGGTGTTGCCACCAGGCCACCAGCCGATTCGTCACGCGGATGCCGGAGATCGTGTTGAGCTGATCGATCGAATCCTCACCGACCGACGAGTAGAGATCGATCTCGTGCGCCCGCAGCGCATTGAGCAGCGTCGTCGGATTGGGCACGATCTTCCAGACGATCTCGTTGAGTTTGGGCGGCCCGCGAAAGTAGAGCGGGTTCGCGACGAAGGTGAGCGAGTCGCCGCGAACCCAGCGCTTTAAGATGAAGGGGCCGCTCGAGATCGGCATGCTGTTAAATGCGGCGCGGTTGAGATCGGGAAGCTTGGCGAGCAGATGCGCCGGCAACGGCGGGTACGCGTCGCCGCCCATGCTCAGGATCTCGAGCACCTCGACGGTCGGCTTCTTGAGATGGATGACGATCGTGTACGGATCGGGCGCTTGCGCCGAGGCAATCTCGGCCCAGCCGTAGTTGGTTTTCGTGTTGTTGGCCGGATTCAAGACGGCGTGATACGTGAAAAGCCAATCTGCCGCCGTCAGCGGCGCGCCGTCCGACCATTTCACGCCGTGTCGCAGATGGACGACGACGGTCTTTCCGTCGCGACTAATACCGCCGTTTTGCAGCGTCGGAACCTCGGTGGCCAAATCTGGGAAGAGATCGCCGTCGGCGTCGGTCCGCAAAATGAACGAGAAGAGCAAACAATCGATCTCACCGGTTGCGAGCGTGTGCCCGAACATCAGGTTGAGATTGTCGGGCTCTTCCGGGTCGCCGATCCGCAGCACGTCCGGAACCGTCCACGGATTCGTGGCCCCGCTCGTTGGTGTGCCGGTTTTCGTGCACGCAGAGAGGGCGATAAGCAGCAGTGCAACAGCACGTCGCAAAAACATCGGGGAATTCTTCGACGGCCTTAGTGGTTTCACCGCGCCCACAGCGAATGGGTTAGGCCGATGTTGGGAGAGCATTTCGAGCGAGAGATTCGCGAACAGCCCGATGTGTGGGAAGCCATTGCCGCGTCGGACAAGGCGCAAGCACTAGCCAACGCGATCGACGGCCGGGATATCGTGCTGCTCGGAAGCGGCAGCTCGCTCTTCATGGCGCAACTGGGCGCATTGGCGCTGCGCCGGCGCGCGATTCGTGCGCATGCGCTCGCGGCCACCGAAGCACCGCTCGACCATGCAGCGTACGCCGGCTCGGCCACCATCGCGGTCTCCCAGAGCGGACAATCTGAGGATCTGCTCCACGCATTGGACGTGCTCAACCCTAAACTGCTGATCGCGCTGACGAACACGCCGCAGTCGCCGCTCGCCCAACGCGCCAATCTTTCCATCGACGTCGGCGCGGGGCGTGAGATCGCGGTGCCGGCAAGCAAAAGCGTAACGGCCACCGCGGCCATCTTGCTGTGGGCCGCCGGCATCGTCGGTCAGCCGCACCAACGCAGCGCGCAAACGCTCGTTGAAACCGCCGAAGACGTGCGCTCGTGGCTCAACAGCCCCGGCGTTGACGAGGTGCGTTCCGCCGCCGCCCGTATCGCAAGCCGCCGCAGCGTGCTGATCTTCGGCACGGGCTACGGCTTGCCGGTTGCGCACGAATTCGCGTTGAAACTCAAGGAAGCAAGTTACATCCACGCCGAGGGATTTTCGGCGGGTGAATTTCGCCACGGCAGCGGCGCGATGCTCGATGCGTCGTGCGCCTCGATCGCGATTGTCGACGACGTTTCGCGGCAGGTCGTCAATCGCCCGATGCTGGAAGCGGCCGCCGCCGACAGTCTGCGCTACGCTATCGGCGGACGTTTGGGCGAGGTTCCGCTTCTCGGTCCCGTTGTCGGTATCGCGTTCAACACGCTCGCCTGGCTCGTGGCGGCGCAGATGATTGCGCTCTACACGGGGCGCGCGCGGCACGTCGAGAGCGATGCGCCGCGCGGTCAAGCCAAAGTGCTGGATTCCTAACGCGCGCTAGTTCCACGCATCGACAATCGCCTTGGAGAGCTTGGCGATGAGCAAGCGGCCGCTATTGTCGGGCGTCCAACTCTGATCCTTATTGTCGTAGGTATAGGCCGAGATCACGATCGGGCCGTTCTTGGCGTACACGATGCCGACGTCACTCCGCGATGCGTCGACAGCGCCGCCCTTGCTTGCGACGGTGAGGTCGCCGAGATAGCGCGGAATTCCCTCGCGATCGCTTTGGTTTTTCAGCATATCGACGGCCACGTCGCACAGCGCGCGATCGCTTTGCGAAGGCTGCGTCGTCACGCCTGGCGCGTTGAGGTCGCACGTAGCGAAGCGCCGCATGATCGCGGCCATCTCGCGCGCCGTAGTCTTGCCCAGCCCGAATGTGGGTTGATCTGCGGGAACCGGCGGAACCGGGTCCATGAACACCTTCTTGTAGAGCCACGTGTTCTGCAAGCCCATCCAGCGAATACGCTCGTCAATATTTTCTAGACCCAAATCATCGATGGCGAGATTGGTGGCCGTATTGTCGCTGACGACAATCATCATCGTCAGCACGTCTTTGAGCGTCAACGTCATCGGCGTATCGAAGAGCGTCAAGACTCCCGAGCCTTCAACCTGGTTTGCCTTGGTCTNNATCTGTTTGAGCGCTTCGAAAAGCACGGTGAGCTTGATCGTCGAGGCGGTGGGTACCGGAGTATCGGCGTTGATTGCTACGAGCCGCCCGCTGTGAAGATCCACGGCGTACAATGCGACGTTGCCCTGATAGCCGGCGGTCAAGGCCGCAAGCTGCGTCGTGAGCGTGGTATCGGGCTGAGCTGATGCAGATGCTGTTTCAAATGTCATAAATAAAAGTAAAGAAGCGAGGAGCCTGCGCATGGGAACGTCGCATTCGCTGCGCGTATCCTTCGAGCATGCCAAGCTTTCGTCGTCTCGCGGTCATTGCTCTTGTGTGCGCGCTTCTCAGCGGCGCCGCGCCGTCAGCCTTCTCTTTGCCCACCGTGCTTTCGTATCCATTTCCCGACACGCTGGTCAGCAGCGGTGACGGCACCGTGATTGCCTACGGCATCAATCAGCGCGGTCTGCGAAGCATCTGGGTCGCGCGCGCACCGGCGTACGATCCGCGCGAGCTGGTTGCGATGCACCAAGACGACGGCGTGGGAATCAACGCCGTGCAGTTGTCGCGCGACGGCTCTCGGCTGGTCTACGCCTATGGCAGCAGCGAGAATCCCAGTTTGAGCACCGCTCAGCCCGAGACGCAAATCTGGACGGTCGAGACAGCAGGCGGTATGCCGGCGATGCTCGCCGCGGGACACGCGCCGGCGCTTGCGCCCGACGGCTCGCGTGTTGCCTTCCAACGCAACGGCGAAGTATGGATTGTGCCGACCGACGGCAGCGCGCAAGCCAAGCGACTCTTCTACGATGCCGGCAAGGACGGCGATCTGCAATGGTCGCCGAACAGCGACGCGCTCGCCTTTGTCTCGTCGCGCGGCGACCACGCGTTCATCGGCGTGTATCGCGGCGACGATCGACCGCTGGAATTTTTGGCGCCGTCGGTGACCGACGATCAAGAGCCGCGCTGGTCGCCGGACGGCACACGGGTCGCGTTCGCGCGCACACCGGGTGGCGGCGGGGCGTTGCCGTCGCCGTTGCAGATGCCGGTCGTGCCGTGGTCAATCTGGGTTGCGCGGGTCGCCGACGGCAGCGCGAGCGCGGTGTGGAAGAGCGGCTTGAACGCACGCGCGTCATTTCCAACCCAAGGCGGTGACGTCGATCTCACCTGGGCCGGCAACGTCCGGTTGCTATTTTTGAGCGAAGCCGACAACTGGCCGCATCTCTAGAGCGTGAGTGCCGACGGCGGTCCTGCACGCAGGTTGACGAGTGGCCCGTTCACGGTGGTGAGTTTCGTTCCCGATCGTGACGCGCGCACGGCGCTGTACGTCGTAAATACCGGAACGACGTCGGGCGATATCGATCGCTGGCATATCTGCCGCGTCGGTCTCGCAAGCGGCGCGAGCATCCCGGTAACGTCGGGATACAGCTCGCAATGGTGGCCGACACCGCTCGCAGATGGGAACGTCGCATACGTCACGACCACGGCGCAACGTCCGCCGCTTGTTGCGATCAGCGCGGGAGACGGCAGCGCGCAGCGCTTGCTCGATGCGGCGCTGCTTCCGGCAGACTTTCCAGTGGCGCAACTGGTGACGCCAAGTGAAGTGACGTATCACGCGCTCGACGGATTTCCGGTGCACGCGCAGCTCTTTCGAAGTACGGCGAGCGGGCGGCGACCGGCGATCGTCTTCGTGCACG
>PMUE01000230.1 GCA_003167055.1 Vulcanimicrobiota bacterium
ACCGGACTTCCCGCAACGTGCAGTTCGACCACGGACTCCAAGAAGCGCGGATTTCGGGGGGGCGGCCCGACACTCGTGGTGATAACCGACCGGAAAGCGCCGCCGCCGCCGAGCGTGCTGCCCCCCTGTTTTATGACAATGGGTCTCATCTTAAACGAACAAGTCGGTCGATACGTTGAATGCTTCCGCGAGCTTCCTGATATGCGTTTTGCTTAGCGATCGCTTCCCCGATAAGATTTCCGAGGTGATACCGCTCGATCCGAGCAAACGCGCAAGCGCACTCTGCGTCATTCCATTCGCAGCCATGAGCTCCTTAAGCGCCTCTAACGGATCGGGTGCAACGATCGGATCGTGCTCCTGCTCATAGCGCTCGATTAGCACTGAAAGCAATTCGAGATAGCGGTTCTCGGCTGCCGACCGGCCTTTTTTGTCGAGAAGCTCCTCTGCTCGCGCGAGGTACGTGCGATGGTCTCTCTCGTTATGAATTGCGTGCGGAAGATCGTCACTGAGCAATTTTCCGTAGGCAACGTCGATGGCAGTCATTTCCACTTGTCCTTGTCGTATTCAGCGTGAGTCAACACGCATTTGATAAAGATAATTTGAACGCGATATTCGATCTTGGCAATCAAGCGATAGGTGTTGCCCTTGATATTGAAGACAGTGTACTCGCCAACCACTTCAGCGCTCGCGTAGGTTCTCTGAACCTCTACGATGTTTCGCCACGTCGCCTTTGCCGCAATCGAGAACCACGTTTTGAGTGGGCCCTCGGCGTTGGCATGACTCGTCCAGTACTCTCGGAGCCTCCTCCGGCTGATGACCCTCAACCTGCTCTCATTTCGAGAGCAAGTCTCTCATAATGAGAGCGCAGTCGTCAAGACTTGCATAAATATGCTAGTTATGTATAATTATACAGATATGTCTTCCGTAGCGCCAGCCCAGAGCAATACGCTCCGAGGGCGCAATATTCTCGAGGTCACCGACTTCTCGCCGGGCGAGCTCCAGGCGCTGATTTCGCTTGCTCGCTACCTGAAGGCCGTCCCGCGCACCGAGGTACGCACGCTGCTGCGCGGCCGCACGCTCATGCTCCTCTTCGAGAAGCCCAGTCTGCGGACGCGCGTTTCCTTTGAAGTAGCGATGCAGCAGCTCGGCGGCGAGACGCTTTTTGCCGCCGGCAACGAGTTCATGATCGGGAGCCGCGAGACGCCCGAAGACGCGGCGCGCGTGCTCTCACGCTACGTCGACGCGATCGTGGTCCGCACGCACGAACATGCACCGCTGGTGCGCTTCGCCCACTCGTCGACCGTGCCGGTGATCAACGGCCTCTCGGCGGCGGCGCACCCGTGCCAGGCGCTGGCGGATATTCTGACGATCGAGGAGCGCTTCGGCACCCTCGAGGGCCTGACCATCGCCTACGTCGGCGACGGCAAGAACAACGTCGCCACCTCGCTCGCGCAAGCGGCGGTGATGCTCGGCGCGGTGGTGCACTTCGGCTCGCCGCCGACCCATCGTCCCACCGAAGCAACGCTGACGCTGCTCAATAAACTGGGTGAACCCAGCGGCGGCAATGCGCGCGCGTTTACCAACCCGGTGCGCGCGGTTCGCGGCGCCGACGTCATCTACACCGACGTGTGGACCTCGATGGGCGAGGAGCGCTATCGCGAACGCAACGACGCGATGCTGCGTCCCTACGCCGTCACCGAGGAGTTGTTCTCGTACGCACAGCCGCACGCGATCTTCATGCACTGCTTGCCCGCGCACCGCGGGGAGGAAGTCAGCGAAGCGGTGATCGATGGGCTACGTAGCGCCGTGCTCGACGAGGCCGAGAACCGGCTGCACGCGCAAAAAGCTTTACTGGTTGCGCTGTTAACCGACGCGAAAGGCATGTTTTAGAGGCTATGAAAGACAGACGCCAACGGGCGATTCTGACGCTGGTCGCAACGCGCCCGGTGCACTCGCAAGATGAATTGGTTGCACTGCTCGACGCGCAGGGGTTCGCTGCTACGCAAGCCACGGTCTCGCGTGATATCAAAGAGCTGGGTCTGGTCAAAGTGCCGATCAAAGTCAACGGCGACGATGANNCTGCACCGGGTGGTCGCGGAATTAGCGATTACTATCGAAGGCGCGGTCAATATGATCGTGATCAAGACGCCGCCGGGCAGCGCGATGATGATCGCCTCGGCCGTTGATGAAGCCGGCTGGCCGGAAATTTTGGGGACGCTCGGCGGTGACGACACGGTCATGATCGTCGTGCGTAGTGCCGAACAAATGCCCGTGATCAAACAACGATTCTTAGATTTGAAGGGAAGTAGCGCCGCGTGAGCCGCATCGTTCTAGCCTATTCCGGTGGTCTCGATACCTCGGTGTTGTTGAAAAAATTGATTCTCGCCGGAAACGAGGTCGTCGCGATGACCGCCGATCTGGGTGAGTCGGATGGCGTGGCCGGTGAAGGCGCGGCGGCCGAACTCGAAAAGGTCAAGGCCAAAGCAATTGCGCTCGGTGCCTACGACGCCGTCGTCATCGACGCGCGCGAACGTTTCGTCAACGGCTACGTACTGCCGGCGCTGGGCGCAAACGCGCTCTACGAAGGCGTCTATCCGCTCTCGGCCGCGCTCTCGCGTCCGCTCATCGGTGCGCTGCTGGTCGAAGTGGCGCATCAGTACGATGCCGACGCCGTCGCGCACGGCTGCACCGGCAAAGGCAACGACCAAGTGCGCATCGAGCTGGCGGTGCGGTCGCTCGATCCGTCGCTCACCGTGCGCGCGCCGCTGCGCGAGCAGCCGCTGTCGCGCCCGGACGCAATCGCGTTTGCCGCCGAGCACGGCATTCCGATCGCGCACTCGGCCGCCAAACCATATTCGGTCGACGCCAACTTATGGGGCCGCTCGATCGAAGCCGGGGTGCTCGAAGATCCGTGGACCGGGCCGCCCGAAGATGCTTACGCGTGGACCGCTTCGACTAACGTGCAACCGGTCAAACCCGACGAGGTGATTATTCACTTCGAGCAGGGTGTGCCATCGCTCGATGGCGTAACCGGCGCGGCGTTGGTGGCAAAGATGAACGCACTCGCCGGCGTGCACGGCATCGGCCGTATCGATCTGGTGGAAGATCGCGTCATCGGCGTGAAGTCGCGCGAAGTGTACGAGGCGCCGGCCGCCACCGTCATCATCGCGGCGCACAAGGCGCTCGAGCGGCTCGTGCTCACGCGCGACGAGCTGCGCTTCAAGGCCGGCTGCGATCAGAAATATTCCGAACTCGTCTACGACGGACTGTGGATGTCGCCGTTGCGCGATGCGCTCGACGCGTTCAACGCCTCGTTTGCCGCGCGCTTGACCGGCGACGTGCGCGTGCAACTCTTTCATGGAGCCGTAACCACGACGGGTGTGCGCTCGTCGTTCGCGCTCTACGATGAAAAGCTCGCGACCTACGGTGCGGGCGATGCGTTCGATCACCACGCGGCGGACGGATTCATCCGCTTGTACGGGTTGCCGTTGGATCGGATGGCTGCTATTCGGTCCCTCGACTACGTGGCTTCGCCGCTACGCTCGGGATGACAAAAGTGGGACGCTCGGGATGACAAAGAGCTTGCAATGGGGAGGGCGCTTCGGCGCGCCGCCCGATGCGGCGTTGTTGGCCTTCGGATCGTCGCTCGACGACGACTTGGTGCTGGCGCCGTTCGATGTGCAGACCTCGCAGGCGCACGTCGATGCGCTCGCCGGCGGAAAGATTATCGATGCGCCGACCGCGCGCGCGTTGCACGCGACGCTGAAGAAGGTCGCGGCGGAAATCGACGCCGGAACGTTTACCGCGTACGCCAAGGCGAGCGGTGCCGAAGACGTGCATGGCGCAATCGACGCGCGCGTGCGGGAGCTCGAAC
>PMUE01000040.1 GCA_003167055.1 Vulcanimicrobiota bacterium
CACCTGCACGCGCTGGCAGAAGACAGCATCGTGGAAACCGAGCGGCGCACCGGTGTGGGGCGCCCGCAAACGATCGTGCGCATCACGCCGGCCGGCCGCGAACGGTTCTTGGCGTACATCGACGCGCTCGAGCGCGTCGTGCGTGAAGTTCAGCGCTCGATGAGTTCGAGTGAATCGCCGGTGCGAGCGATCCCCGCGCGCGGCACGTCGCAGTAAATCCCCATCCAGTTCGAACGCGCCTGCGCAACGTAGCGCAGAATCCGCGGATCGGCGTCGCCGCCGTTGAGGTCGTACGTCGTCACGACGCAGCGTTCAATCGGATAGCGCACCCGTAGCGTCACCTCACCAAGGCGCAACTCGCGCCCGGTTAGCGCCGCTTCGTCGATCGCAACGCCGGGCTCGGCCTCGACATAGAAGTTGGGACGAAAGCGTTCGAATTCGACGCGATAGCCGACAAATGACGAGACGCCGTCAAGCCAGCGGTCGACGATGAGCGATACCGGTGCATCGTCGAAGAATCCGCCGTCGTCACTCGGTGCCAGCGTCGCGCTGGGGACCAGCGACAGCGCCTCATCCGCATCGGCAATCCGGGGTAGCCGATCGTCTTCCTTTCCGCGATAAGGCTTGCTGGCGCGCGGTCCATCGGCGGCAATCAGGGCGGCCGCGCGATCGCCTTCGAGGCCGGTCGGGAGCACGGCGCACTCGCCGAGCGCCTCGCCGTGCAGACTCTTCACCGGATACCGCCGGATTGCGCGTAACGTCCCGATTCGCATAGGCAATTCTTACTACAATAGGAAGGCGAGATTACCCCCAAGAACGGGGCCGCGCAATGGACGAGCTGCAGGGGCGTCCCGCACTGCGCGCACTCACGATCGGAGAGATCTTCGATCGCGCGGTCACGATGTACGTGCGCCACTTCGTCGTCTTCACCCTGATCGTTCTCACGCTGCTCGTGCCGCTCGGCATCCTCGACTACTTCATGACCAATCAGTCGACGTCGCAGCTCTCGCAGCTGCTCGCGCAAATCCAACATCCGAGCGCACACCCGACGTCGATCTACTCACCGGGCCAACTTACCGCGATCTTCGCACTATTATTCGTCGCCGCGATTCTGGCGCCGTTTACGAATAACGCCGTCGCGGTGGGTGTGGCGGCAATCTATGCCGGGCGCTCCCCGACCTATACCGACGGATATGGACGCGTGCTGCGCCGCTGGGCTCCGCTGCTCGGCACGACCGTGCTGTGCGGGTTGATTCTCCTGGGAACGTATTTTGCGGTAGTCATTGGTGCGGTGATCGTCGTCTTCATCGCGGCGCTGATGGCGGCGGCCCTCCAGTTTCTGGGGGTGCTCTTCGCGATCGCCGGCGTGGTAATTGTCCTCGCGATCGTCCTACTCTTTATGCTCTTACTGATGTGCTGCGCATTTGCGCTCTACGCCACCACGATCGAGCAGGCGAGTCCGGCGGACGCAATCGGGGAGGCATTCCGCCGTATCCTCAATCGACGTGAGATCGGCAAAGCGACCTTGATTTCGCTGGCGTACCTGGCAATCCAGATCGGCGCGCTCGTCATCGCCAGTACCGTTGCCGCGCTCTTGCTTGCGTTTGCGCACAGCGCAGTCGCCGAGCTCGTGGTCAACACGGTTATCAATTCTGCCGTTACGGCCTTCGTGACGATTTTGCTCGCGGTGTATTACTACGACGTGCGTACGCGCAGCGAAGGTTTGGATCTCGAAGTCGATCTAGAGCGCCTCACGGCGCCGTCATGACCCACGCACCGCCCATCGCAATCGTCGGGGCGGTCCGAGCCGAACTTGCTGTTCCGGGCCGCTACCATCTCGGCGTCGTCCCGTCGCCGCATCGTTCGCTGATCGGCATCGCGTTGCAATGGCTCGCCGATCGATGGAATGATCTCTGGAACGCGGTAGCGAGCCACATAAAACTCGGGCCGGCCGGCCTGTCGCTGATCGGCGACGTGCTCGTCGTGCTCGTTGTGCTGGCGATTGCCGTGGTGGGTGCGCAGTTGCTCTTGCAGCTCCAGTACGAACGCACGCGCCGCGAGCACGCGACCGCGCTCGCGCCGGCGCGCAGTGCGCACGCACTTGCCGCGCTTGCCGCCCAGGCTGCAAATGCGGGCGACTATGCGCGCGCGATTCGCCTGGTGTTTATCGCGGCGGTCACGCTGTTGGATTTGCGCGGCGTCGTACGTGACGAGCGCTCGTCGACGATCAACGAGTTGCGCCGCGCGCTGCACCAGCGCGACGGTGCGCTCGAACCGGCGTTTGTCGAGATCGCGGGCCTCTATACGTCCGCGGCCTACGCACAGTCGCCGGCCGGGCCCGACGCGTGGCAGCGAGCACGCGCAGCCTATGACGAACTTGCGGCGGCTGCGGCGCTATGACGCGGCGCGTTATCGAGAGCGTCGTGCTGGTTGCGCTGCTGGGGCTGCTCGTGCTGCTCGCGGCCGGATCGTCGAGTGCACCGCCGTCGATAACTTCGAGTTACGATACCGGGCGCAACGGCTATCGCGCGCTGTATGACGTGCTCCAACGCGAAGGCATTCCGGTAACCAGGCTCGAGGTGCCGCTGGGCCTGCGCAGCCCGCTCGTGCGCGTCCTTGCGGTCACGGCAGCGAATTACGATCGCGCTGACGTGCAACGACTGGCGAACTTTCTTCGCAACGGCGGCACGGTGATCGCCTTCGTTCACGTTCCCGGCCTGACGCACTCGCCGCGTCTGCGGCGATTCAACGTCGCAGACTACACGAATCTCGCCTTGAGCAAACAGCCGCAACGCGCGCAAGCGATCTACGATGCGGTTGCCGGGAAGGGTCTCGTCGCCTTCGACGAGCGCGCCTACGGATACGATCGTACGCAATCACTCTGGTCGGTGCTGCCGCCGGCGGTGCACGTTGCGATCTGGCTAGCTGCACTTGCCGCGGTGCTCGCGTTGATCGATGCAAATGTGCGCTTTGCGCCGCCGCTCGTGCGCGAACCGCCGGCCGATCGCGATTCGTCCGACTACCTTCGCTCGATGGCGTCGTTGTTGCGGCGCGCCCATGCCGGGCGCGCCGCGATCGAACGTTTCGCCCGTGCCTACCCGAAATCGGACGAGCTCGCGCAGCTTGCTGCGATCACTCGGCCGAACGATGCGCTGGTGCAGCGTGCCGCCGCGATCTTTGCAACACTTCGAAAGGACCACGCGTGAACGATTCTTCCTCTGCGGTCCGCGATCTGGCTACGCGCATTCGCTCGGCCGTCGGCACGGCGGTCGTCGGCAGCGATCGCATCAGCTTCGGTCTGCTCGTTGCGCTGTTTTCGCGCGGGCACGCGCTGATCGAAGGTGTACCCGGGACGGGTAAGACGCTCGCGGTGCGCGCGCTAGCGGCGGCGTTGGGCTTGCCGTTTCGGCGCATACAGTTTACGCCTGACCTGATGCCGTCCGATGTCGTCGGCACGTCGGTTTTCAATCCGCAAAGCGCGACCTTTAGCGTGCGGCCGGGCCCGATCAATGCCAATGTCGTGCTGGCCGACGAGATCAATCGCACGCCGCCGAAGACGCAAGCCGCACTGCTCGAGGCGATGGAAGAAGGGCGCGTCACGATTGACGGCACGCCGATTGCGCTGCCCCAGCCGTTCATCGTCTGCGCGACGCAGAATCCGATCGAATACGAAGGCACGTATCCTTTGCCCGAGGCGCAGCTCGACCGTTTCGCCGTGAAGATCAGCGCCGGCTATCCCGCCGCCGACCAAGAGTTGGATCTGCTCGCACGCGTTGCTGCGGGGTTTGACTCGCGCGCGCTCGATCTCGCCGGCATCTCAGCGGTTACCGACGCGAAGGAGATCATCGCGGCGCAAGCCGCGGTACGCCGCGTGCTGGTAGCAAGCGAAGTTCGCGGGTACGCATATGCCGTGGTAACCGCGACGCGCGCGCATCCGCGGCTCGCGCTTGGCGCATCGCCGCGTGCCGCGGTGACGTTGCTCGTAGCATCCCAAGCGGCGGCCGCGATCGACGGCCGCGACTACGCCACGCCCGACGACGTCAAAGACGTCGCCGAGCTGGTGCTGGCGCACCGCTTGATCGTGCAGCCCGAAGCCGAGATCGAAGGCGCCACCGCTGGCTCGGTGGTTTCCGAGATTTTGGCTAGCGTGCCGGTACCGCGTGAATAAGTTTCTACCGATCTGGCCGTCGGCGCGCGCGTTGTGGGCGCTTGCGATCGTCGCGGTGGTGCTCGCGTGCTCGCCCGGTGCGCCGATCTGTTTACCGCTGGCGCTCGTGCTCGGTGTCATGCTCGTGGTCGCCGTCGCAGCCGACGCGGTGTTGTTGCCGCCTGCGCGCGCAGTGCACGTGCGGCGCATAATCCCGGCGCACTTCTCGTTGCGGCGCACGGCGGAGCTACGCTACGCGATCGTGAATCGTTCGCGCCACGCGCTGCGCGTAGGTTTGGTCGAGGCGCCGCTACGCACGCTGAATCTCGGCGAGGACGAAGTGATCGCGCTGGTCCCCGAGCGCAGTGAGGTTGAGACGGCGTTGGCCGTGTTGCCGATTGCACGCGGCAGCGATACGTTCACCCGCATCTACGTGTGGTACGAGAGCACGCTCGGGCTCGTGCGTAAACGGACCGTCATCGAGGCGCCGGAAGCCATTCGCGTCTACCCTGACCTTTCAGCCGTCGAGCGCTACGGACAACTGCACGTGCGCAACCGGCTGGTCGAAGCGGGCCTGCGGCGCATGCGCCTGCGCGGTATCGGAACCGAGTTCGAGAGCGTGCGAGACTACGCCAGCGGCGACGCCTTTCGTTCGATCGATTGGAAGGCCACCGCGCGTCGCGGCAAGTTGATGGTGGTGCAGCGGGAAGTGGAGCGCAGTCAAGATGTAATGCTGCTGCTCGATTGCGGCCGCGTGATGACCGCGCGCATCGGGCCGCAACGAAAGCTCGATTATGCGGTGACCGCCGGGCTGTCGCTGTCCTCGATCGCGTCGCTTGCCAGCGACCGGGTCGGCGTGGTGGCGTTCGCGCGGCGCATTCTGGTAGCGCGTGCCCCGCGTTCGACCTCGGCCTCGGTCCATGCGCTCGCCGATGCGCTGTGCGACGTCGAACCGCGCTTCGAGGAGTCGGACTACGCGCGCGCCTTTGCGTATTTGCGCAGTCATCTGCACCGTCGCAGTTTGATCGCGTTCTTTACCGACGTGATCGATCCGGTCGCGCAGAGCACCGTGCTGGCGGAGCTTGGGACGCTCGCCAAGCGCCACGTCGTGCTCTGCATCTTCATGAGCGACGCCGCGGTCAGCACGGCGTTAGCACAGACGCCGCACGACGTCAATAGTTCATTTGGACTAGCCGTGGCGCTGGGTCTCTCAGCTGAGCGCGCTGTTGCGGTGCGCACGCTGCAGCGCTGTGGCGTGATCGTACTCGACGTACCAGCAGATAAGCTCACGATCGCAGCAGTGGATGAGTACCTGCGCGTCAAATCTCGGGCTTTGCTATGATACATCTTCTTGCATCAACGCTTATTGCTATCGCTGGGGGCGGTCCGCAGCGGGTACTGGTTTATTCGTTTAGTGTCGGGATTTACAATCGCAGCGTCGACGCCTCGATGGGCGAACATTCCAACGTTGTGCGGCACTCAGACTCGGACGTCGGCACGATCACGATTACCGCGGTCGGTCTCGAGGCGGACGGTGGTCTGGTTGTCAACGTGGCGGAGGAGGCGCGCACAAATCGTTCGGTTGCCCCAGCAACGTGTGTGGTATACAGCAACACCAACGTGGTCTGCGGCTCGTCGGTCGTGACGCCCGAGGAGACCGGCATTCTGCGTTCGCTCAATCCGAAATTTCTCGATCCGACCGCGCTCGATGCGAAGGGACATTGGCATCTCGCTCCAGGAGGCGGGGTGACGATCGATTATACCGCCACCACCAGCGCCAGCGACCTCGCGATCGCGGGCGTCCGCGACGAGGGCTCAGCGCAGGGCACGGTGCACTCCGAGATGACCTACACCTATGATCCGGCCAAACTCGTGACGACGAAAGTGCACGAGTACGAGACCATCCGTCAGACGGCCGGAACCACCGGCGGCACTACAACGATCGAAGTGGATGGGACCCTGCAGTCGGATTCTCTTTCGTCGGGTTCGTAGTTCGGCCGGCAAAACCAAAGTAGGCGATCAGCCCGAACGCCGTGATAACGCCGACCGCGATGCGGTCGGACGCCGGCAGGCGTAGCGGCGAGAAGAAGCCTTCGATCGTGCCGGCCACCAAAAGCATCGACGCCACGCCGGCAATTAAAACGCCGGCCCGGCGTGCCGCCGCAACGATGGCGTCGCGCCGGCGGAATCGTCCCGGCGCGAGGATGCCCGCGCTGATCAGCAGACCTGCAGCGCCGGCGATTTGGATCGCGGTGAGTTCGATCACGCCGTGCGGTGCCACCGTCGCCCAAAAGTCGGCGCCGAATCCGGCGTTGGTAAAGAGTGCGCCGAGCGCTCCCAGCATCAAGCCGTTGAGCGTGATGATGTAGAGCGTGAAGAGTCCGAGCGTCACGCAGCCCGCAAAGGCGAAGATCGAAACCTTGATGTTGTTGGTGATGATCGCGGTGGCCATTGTGGGCGAACTGGCCGGGTCGACCGCAAAAT
>PMUE01000083.1 GCA_003167055.1 Vulcanimicrobiota bacterium
GTCTGGATCGAGCGGGCGCGTAACAACGCTGGCCACTTCCCGAAGAGTGCCTTCTATCGCTTCATGAGCGAGCGGATTTCACGTCCGGTCACGCCGTGGATCGAAGGCTTGAGCCCGATGCAGCGGCAACTTGCGCTTTCCGTCTGCGAGGGCCTCGATACGCCGCAGCTTTCTCGCCGCTTTAGCCGCAGCGAGTTCACGATCAAACGGGAGGTGCAGAACCTGTACGCCCTGTTCAACGTCGCGTCGAAGACTGCGCTGCGCGATGTGCTCGAGGAGCGCGGCGTGCTGTGATCGCGGCGCTTGCCATCGTGCTTGCGGTTAGCGCGATTGCTATCGTAGCGATTCTAATCTCCGTCAATTACGGAAGAAGTCTTTCGCGCCGCCGTTTTGACGAGCGGCGTTATAGCGTTTTGGAGAGCGTGCAGGACGGTATCTTCATTGTCGACGATCGTTGGCGTTTCACGCATGTCAACGAAAAGGCCGAGGAGCTCTTGCACCAGACGGCCGCCGACCTCGTCGGGCGCCGCGTCGATAAAGTCCTCGACCCATTGGCGTCGGATCTTCTGCCCGAGATGCGCCGCGCGAGCAATACGGCTATGCCGATCGAGCGCACGCAATTCTTTCCGGCCGCAAACATGTGGGTTGAACTTCGCATTCAGCCCGCCGCAAACGAAGTGCTCGTCTACCTTCGCGACGTCAGCGATCGCAAACGCGCTGAAATCGCCCTCCGCGATTCCGAGCGGCGCTTGCGCCTTTTACTCGAACAGGTCCCGGCGTTGGTGTGGACGGTCGATCTCGACATGTGCTTCACGTCGTTCGTCGGCACGGCACCGTCAGCGCAAGGCTTCACGCAGAAAGAACTCGGCGAAGGGCAGGTCGAGCAAATCCGGCGGGTATTCGACGGTGATTCGCAGCGCTTCGAATCGTTCCACAGCGGTCGCTGGATGCAGCATCACGTCGAGCCGCTGCGCGGTTCGAACGGTCAGATCATCGGAGCCATCGGCGTCGCGCTCGACATCACCGAAATGAAAGAGACGGCGGATCATCTCGCGCGCTTGGCGCGACTCGATGCGCTCACACAACTGCCCAACCGGTTTGCGCTGGAAGAACAGATGGTCGAACTGGTTGCCGGCGCCGAATCTCAAGACCATCGTTTGGGCGTTCTTTTCGTCGATCTCGATCGCTTCAAGACGATCAACGATACGCTCGGGCACCGCGCCGGCGACGAGTTACTTCGTCAATTCGCCGTGCGGTTGCGCCGTGCGGTCGATCCCAATGCCAGCGTCTTCCGCAGCGGCGGCGACGAATTTATCGTGACCCTCGTGCTCGGACCAACGATGAGCGTGCCGATGATCACCGCCGATATCCAGCTTGCGCTCTCGGAACCGTTTTTTATCGCCGAGCGGCAGCTGTTCGTCAGCGCGAGTATCGGAGCGAGCACCTATCCCGACGACGGCGGCAGCGCCGAAGAGCTGCTCTCCCGCGCCGACTCAGCGATGTACCGTGCGAAGTATAGCGGCCGTTCGCGCGTCGGGTTTTTCGACGTCGGCAGCGACGAGCTAGCGCCATATCGCCTGCGTTTGGAGCAAGATCTGCACTACGCGATTCCGCGCGGTGAATTTACCTTGCTCTATCAGCCGATCGTCGACGCCGTCACGACCGAGATCGTCGGCGCCGAAGCATTGCTGCGTTGGCAGCACAACAAACACGGCGAAATCATGCCCGAAGAGTTTATTGCCATCGCCGAGGAAACGGGACTGATCGTTCCGATCTCGCGCTGGGTCCTGCGTGAAGCGTGCGGCGAAGCCGCGCGCATTCGTGCGATGGGCTATCCGCAGTTCTGTGTGGCGGTGAATCTCTCGGCGCGCGACTTCGGGGAAGTCGACCTTGCCGACACGATCCGCCAGATCCTAGGCGAGACCGGTCTGCCGCCGGACGGCCTGGAGATCGAGATCACCGAAAACATGAAGATCGACGACGTCGCGTTGATGACGATGCGGACACTCAGCAGTCTGGGTGTGCGGATCGTCGTCGATGACTTCGGCGTCGCCTATAGCGCGCTCGGGTATCTGAAACGCTTGCCGATTGGAGCGGTCAAGATCGACCGCACGTTCATTCGCGATGCCGGCGATGACCCGCAGGACCGCGCGATCGTCCGCGCGATCGTTGCACTTGCGCGCTCACTTGGTTTGGAAATCATCGCCGAGGGCGTTGAAACGAAGGAACAGCTCGCGTTCATCAACGAGCTCACCTGCGAACGCGTGCAAGGCTACTACTTCAGCCGCCCGATTCCGGCGCGGGAGATTGTCGGGCTCCAGGGTCTGCGGGCCGGCTGACGGCGCAACCAGCGGACCGATATTCGGACACTGCTCGTTGAGTCGCGTCGCGCCGATTGCACTCGTGTGCTCCATGATGTACTCCACGATTGCCGGTTCGTCCGCGCGCTGCGCGATCGGCGGAAACTCGAAGTACATGGGCGCGTCCGACCCCGGATTGAATGGGTCGTCGGCTTCATTCTTGTAACGCCAGATCCAGTCGAGCGAAACGCGCTCGAGCGATCCGTCGGAATAGTGCACGTACGCGACGATGTTTGACCGCTCGTAGAAGCCGGTATCGGGGTTGTATTGCGCGTTGCCGACGGCCTGAAAGTCGACGGCACCGCACGGCATCGGACCGTTCCCGCCACCGTTCCCGTGACCTCCGGTGCCGCTGCCGTTGCCGTTGACCGCGGAAAGACTTCCGGCGCCTTGCCCGTTTTGAGCGCCCGCGTCGTGGCCCCCCGTCGGAATCGACGCATCGGGTGTTGCGTACACAGTTTTCGGCGGTGTGGGCCGTTTCGCGCCGGCGTGTTTGATGCGTTCGACGCGCGCGTGCGCGCCCGCGGAAACCTGGGAAGCGGCCACGACGTGGACCGGTCTGGGTGTCGGTGTCGGCGGCGGCGGCGTGCGGACGATGCGCGCAATCGTCACGTGCGCAACGACCGGCTCCTCGCCGACGTCGGTGGGTCTCTGTAGCGGTATGAGTGCGGCAGCCACCTCGTGAATCGCGATCGCGCATGCCAAGGCGATCGCGAGCCGCCGTACGTCTCGAGCTCTCACGTCTGCCAAGGTCGTACGACGAAGAGGCTCGTTCCGACCTCTCGCGAATCCACGACCGTCGTGAAATCACAAGAGTTAATCCGCGCGATTCCGGATTTCCCGCTTCCCGGAATCCTCTTTCGGGACATCACCCCGCTTCTCAAGGACAAGGACGGATTCAAGGAGGCGATCGATCTTTTTGTCGATCGGTTCAAGAATCGCAACATCGACTACGTTGTCGGTGTCGAAGCGCGCGGGTATATGATTGGCGCTCCGCTCGCGTACGCGATTGGTGCGGGTTTTATTCCCGTGCGCAAACCGGGCAAGCTGCCCTACAGCAAACTCTCCGAGTCGTATGCGCTGGAGTACGGGACAAATTCGCTCGAGATCCACGCTGATGCGCTTGGAAACGGCGAACACGTCGTTGTCGTTGACGATTTGCTTGCCACCGGAGGCACCGCCGCGGCAACGCGCCGGCTTTTGGAACGCTTGGGTGCGCACATCGACTCGTTCGCATTTCTGATCGAACTCGAGGCGCTCAAAGGCCGGCAAGCACTTCCCGGAGTTGACGTTGTTTCGTTTATTCGTTATTAGCGCGCTTATCCTGACGCTCGGTGCTGCTCGGCCGACGCCGACACCATCGCCAACCCCGCTTCCACCCGAAAACCCCGCGATCACCGTGGTCGCGCGCCATGAGTTCGTGTCGTGGCAAGCCGGCGTGGTCAATAAGGATCATTACGTCAAAGCGGCGAGCGATACGTTGACCGACGATGCGCTCACCCACATGTCACAAGCGTTGAGTGGCCTCGGCGCACTGGTACGCGTCGAATGGTACGGGAACTTCAATATCGTCGGCGCACCGCCGGGCGTCGTCGGCTACAGCTATCGCATGATCTGCTCCAACGGCGCGATCTTCGAGCAGCTGATGATCGAGCCCGACGGCAAGATCGACAGCATCAACTTCCTCAAGAAACTCCCCGAGTAGGACGGTCCGGCAGGGCCCAGAGCCGCCCGAGGGGCTGTTTCGTTGCTACCCTTGGTCGATTATGAGAGTATAGGCTAATACTCCCATGACGATTTCGGAACTTATCGGCACCGTCCAGTCCTACGACCCCTCCCTGGACCGGGAGTGGCTGCGGCGTGTCTATGAGGTAGCGGACCGTGCCCACGACGGCCAGCGGCGAGCCTCGGGCGAGTCCTACATTGAGCATCCGCTTGCCGTCGCCGGTATCCTAGCCGAACTCGAGATGGACCGCCAGACGATCGCGGCGGCGCTGCTGCACGACGTCGTCGAAGATACCTCGATTACCAGCGATCAGGTCACGGCGGACTTCGGGGAAGAAATCGCGGGCCTCGTCGACGGGGTCACCAAGCTGACCCGCATCCCGTATCAATCCAAAGAAGATGCGCAGGTCGAGAACCTGCGCAAGATGTTTATGGCGATGGCGCGCGACATTCGCGTCATCATCATCAAGCTCGCCGACCGGTTGCATAACATGCGCACGCTGGAGAGCTTGCCACCCGCGAAGCGCCTCTCGATCGCGCGCGAGACGATCGACATCTACGCGCCGATTGCGCACCGCCTCGGTATTTGGAAAATCAAGTGGGAGATCGAGGACGAGTGCTTACGCTATCTGGATCCCGAAGGCTACCGTGAGATCGTCGAGCGCGTGGCCAAGACGCGGCGCGAGCGCGAGAACGACGTCCACGTCACGATCGAACGTCTGCGCGGCGAGTTCGGGAACATGGCCGTCAATGCGGAGATCCAGGGACGTCCCAAGCACTTCTATTCGATCTACTCCAAGATCAAGAAGGGCCGCGACTTTTCGACGATTTACGATCTTACCGCAATTCGCATCATCGTCGATTCGGTGAAAGATTGCTACGCGGCGCTGGGCGCCGTGCACGCGATGTGGACGCCGCTGCCCGGCCGCTTCAAAGATTACATCGCGATGCCTAAGCCCAACATGTATCAGTCGTTGCATACCACGGTCGTGGGGCCGCAAGGCGAGCCGCTCGAGATTCAGATCCGCACGTGGGAAATGCATCGCACCAGCGAGTACGGCATCGCCGCGCACTGGCGTTATAAGGAAGGCAGCAAGGCCGATCAGTTCGAGAACAAGCTCTCGTGGCTGCGCGCGCTGCTCGAATGGCAAAAGGATTTGCGCGATTCGCGCATGTTCATGGAGAACCTCAAACTTGACCTCTTCGATTCTCAAGCGTTCGTGTTCTCGCCGCGCGGTGACGTGTTCTCGATTCCGGCCGGCGGAACTCCGCTCGACTTTGCCTATCAGGTCCACACCGACGTCGGCAACCACTGCGTCGGCGCCAAGGTCAACGGTCGCATCGTGCCGCTCGATACCGGGCTGCAAAACGGCGACATTTGCGAGATTCTCGTCAATAAATCCAGCGGACGGCCGTCGCTCGACTGGCTCTCGATCGTCAAGACCGGGGGCGCCAAACACAAGATCAAGCAGTGGTTCCGCAAGGAACAGCGCGAGGAGAACGTGTTGGCCGGCCAAGAGGCCGTCGAGTCTGAGCTCGCGCGCGAGCGCATCCGTCCTGACCTTGCGCGCGGCGAGTTGATCGAGCGCATCGCGCATCGCATGAATTATCCGACGCCGACCGATCTGTTCGCCGCGATCGGTTTCGGCG
>PMUE01000050.1 GCA_003167055.1 Vulcanimicrobiota bacterium
TGTCGCTGGTGCAGCGTCCGAAGGATTTCGATGTGATCCTCACCGAAAACATGTTCGGCGACATTCTCTCCGACGAAGCCGCGATCATCACCGGATCGATCGGCACCTTGCCGAGCGCGAGCCTCGGAGAAGGGGGGACGCCGGGCAAGCAATTCGGCATGTACGAGCCGATCGGCGGCACGGCGCCGGATATCACCGGCAAAGGCGTCGCCAATCCCACCGCCGCGATTCTTTCCGCAGCACTGCTCCTGCGCTACAGTCTCGACGACGAGGCGAACGCGTTGCGCATCGAGCGCGCGGTGGATGCCGTCTACGCGTCCGGAAAGCGCACTGCCGATGTCGCCGCCGGGTCGTCGTCGCTTGGAACCACGGCATTTACCGATGCCGTGCTTGCGGCGCTCAAACCGTGAGCGATCGTCTCGTTAGCGCGCCCGCTCGGATCGGCGCGTTTGGCATGTACGTGCCGCAGCGCGTACTGACCAACGCCGACTTCGAGAAGATGTTCGAGACCAGTGACGAGTGGATCGTACAGCGCACGGGGATTCGGACGCGTCACGTGGTCGCCGAAGACCAATACTCGAGCCATCTAGCGATCGGGGCAATCGACGATCTGCTCGCCCATTATCCGCACGTCGACTTACGCGAGATCGATTATCTGATCGTCAACACGACGACGCCCGACTACGCGTATCCGAGCGTTGCCGCGATGCTACAAGCCCATTACGATTTGCCCAAGAGCGTCGGTGCGCTCGACATCGCGACCGCGTGCGCAGGATTCGCTTATGCGATCAATCTCGCGTGCGGCTTGATTGCGAGCGGTGAATGCGACCGCGTGCTGGCGATTGCCGCCGATTCGCTCACGCGCAGCGTCGACTACAGCGACCGTTCGACTGCGGTGCTCTTCGGCGACGGCGCCGGCGTCGGGCTCATCGAGCGTAGCGACACGCCACAGATCTTTGGGATGAGTCACGGCTCGGACGGCACGGGCGGGCGCTTTCTCTACCGCACTGGTGTGCGCACCGAAATCAACGGCGCGATCGACGAGTCGCGATTTCTGCGGCAAAACGGACGCGAAGTCTATCGCTGGGTGCTCGAGAACGTGCCGAACGACATCGAGCGCATTCTGCGCCGTTCGGGTTTGACGCTGGATGCAATCGACTGGTTCGTTCCGCACAGCGCAAATCTGCGCATGATCGAGGCGCTGTGCAAACGCATCGGCTTCCCGATCGAACGGACGCTGCTCTCGGTGACGGACTACGGCAACACGTCGGCGGTGAGCATTCCGCTGGCGCTGATTCCGGCGGTGCGCGATGGGCGCGTCAAGCCGGGCGATCGCGTGTTGATCATGGGCTTCGGCGGCGGACTGGTCACCTCGGGGTGTGTCGCGCTTCTTTAGTCCGCGCCGCTTGAGGCTATTGCGTCGTAAATGATCCGAGCGTTGGCGTTGACGTGAAAGGTGCACAGTCGCTGCCGCCGATGGTATACGTGTACTCGACGGTGTAGGTCGTGCCGGCCGAGAGCGGTGTCGGAACCGCGGCGATCGACTGCGGCAATGCGCCTTCGGGTGTCGGTGTCGGAGTAGGGGCCGGCTCCAATGTCCCAAGGGCAATCGTTTGTGCGCCGGCGATTAGTTTAATACCGGAGGTTGGCCCAAACCCGGCAAAAACGATATCGCTGAGATTGTCCGGAACGCCGGTTGCACCGGGCGCGGGATAGACCATATCGAAAGCCGGCTGGACCGGAACTGAACAGATCGGTAGCGACGTACTACCGCTGCACGCTGTCGCTGCCGCGACGACCATAAGTGCAAGGGCGGCGAACGTTGAGCGTCTCATCACTAGGCTTTCACGTGCTCGGTGACCCAGGTGCGGCCGATGAAGTCTATCAGCCGCACGGTGAGCAGCCCGTGCTGATGCGGATGCGATGCGCTCCAGGCGGCACGCCAATCGTGTGACGCGCGCGCTCTAAACGCAGCGACGGCGTCGTCATCGGTCGAGATGTAGCCGTTCGCGTCGATTGAGATGTCGAGCCGCGTCCCCTTCGGATCGAACGAGACGACGATGTCAGGATATTTCGCTTTGAGTGGTGCGAGTGCCGCGGTTTCGTTGGCCGCAATCCGCTCTTGTGCCGAGGGCGGCGGTGAACATGCCGCGAGGGCGACGAGCAGCGCGAGACCCGCGCGCGACCATAGCGTTGCCATACGGCGGTCACGATTCGGCCATAGGCACGCCCTACCATGCGCGCATGGACGGAATCGCCTGGGCCTCGAGCGCCATGGTTGCCGCGCGCACGCGCCTCGACATCGCTACCGACAATCTTGCCAACGTTTCCAGCGACGGCTTTCATGCCGCGATCGCTCGGGGCAGGCTGACCGCTCACGGCGTCGAGATCGCACGAGTGGGCACTTCGGATCATGGCGCCTACCGCCGGACGGGGCGGCCGGACGATCACGCGATTGTCGGAGACGGCACGTTTGTGCTGCGGTCGGCCAACGGCACGACGACGCAGACGCGCAACGGCGCATTCGAGCGCGACCGGTTCGGTGCATTGCGCGACGCGGCCGGACGCACGCTCGTCGCTACGACCCTGGCGCCGGGCGCCAGCGTTCGAAGTGGATTTCTCGAGACGTCCGACGTCAACGCGATCGGCGAAATGGTCAACGTCCTCACCTCACAGCGATCGTTTGAGAGCGCCGAAAAGGTCGTGGCTGCAATCGACGGCATTCGGCAGAAGAGCAGCGACGACGTCGCGAGGATCAAATAGTGGATCGCGCGCTCTTCGCGGCGGCAAGCGGCATGGCCGCGCAGCAACAGCAGCTCGACACAATCGCCGACAATCTCGCCAACGCCGACGTGGTCGGCTTCAAATTGAGCGAAGACGAGTTCGCGGCGCTGGCGGCGCCGGGAACGCCCGGTGTAGGAACGATCCGCACCGGTGAACATGCGCTCTTCAAAGCGGGCAAGCTCGAGCGCAGCAACGGTCCGTTCGATGTTGCGATCGACGGCGACGGATTTTTCGTCGTGACCGATTGGACGCGCCGGGCATACACGCGCGCGGGTGACTTCTCTCGCGCCGCCGATGGCACGCTGCGCAACGCGCAGGGATGGCAACTGGCCGGCGTGCGTATTCCGCCCGACGCGCTCACCGCGAGCGTGACGCGAGACGGCGCGGTGACGGCGACGACAACGGCCGGGACGCAGGTGGTCGCGCACCTGCGCCTGGCGGAATTCGCGGCGCCGGAACACTTGGAAAGCGTCGACGGCTCGCTGTTTCTGCAGACGCCGCAGTCCGGCCGCCCGCGACTCGTGAGCCCAGGCGGCGCAGATGGTCCGAATCTGCGCTTCGGCATGCTCGAACAATCCAACGTCTCGATCGTCGAATCGATGATGCAAATCCTCACCGCGCAACGCGCCTACGAGGCCAACGCCAAAGGCATTCAGGCCGCCGACGAAATGCTGCGCATCGCCGACAACCTGCAGCGTGGATAGTCTTGCGACGCAGCGCGCCGGCATCACGCTCGAGGCGCTGATCTTTACCGAAGCGCTCAAGCCGCTGATGCGCGACGCCGATCCGCTCGGCGGCTACGGCACGACCTATTTTGCGCAGCTCCTCGCAATGAAACTCGAAGGCCGTGACTGAGCCCGAGCGCGAGGCGCAGATTCGCGCACTGTTGCCGCTGGTGCGTCGCATTGCACGGCGTATCAGCCGACTGGTCCCGTGCGACTACGACGATCTCGTTGGCGACGGAAGCATCGGTCTGATTCGCGCGGTCGACAATTTCGATCCGTCGCGCGGCACGTCGCTCGAGCACTACGCGCGCCATCTGATCTCGGGCGCGATGCTCAACGGCATTCGTCGCATGGATCCGGTAGCCGAGCGGACACGCCGCGCGATGCGGGACGGTGAAGTGGAGCGCTATCAAATCGCCGGCGAACGAGGCAGCGTCCCGACGCTCGATGAGATGGAGCAACGGCGTCCCGGGTTCGTGCGGGCAACGCTGGCCGTGACGCTGGGCGTCCCGCTCTCACTCGATCGCCCACTGCCCGAGGGCGAACGCACGCGCACGGATTGGAGCAACGATCCGGCGACGCTGCTCGAGCAGCGCAGCGCGTGCGAGACGATCGGCGCAGCCGTCGACGCGTTGCCGGCGCGGCAACGGCAGGTCATTCGCGAGCACTACTACGGCGAATGGTCGCTGCGCGACGTCGGACGGCGGATGCGTATCTCGCCCCAGCGCGCCTCCCAGCTGCACATCGCGGCGGTGAAGAAACTGCGCCGGAGTCTGCATGCTTCGCCGCCTTGACGGCGACGAGCCGCGCACCCCTGCGCCTGCGCTGCACGCCGGGGCGATCGCGACCGAGCAGGCCATAGAGGCGATCGGTGAAAGTGATGCGGACACCTCGCTCCTGCCGCGCGATCATCCAAAATGGGCACGCGACGCGGTCACGCTCTCGCAGCGCGCGCGAGAAATCATCGCGCGGCTGCGGCCGGTCGCGATCAAGATCCTGACTTTCTGGGATCACCGTATCCGCAGCGCCTTCGTCAGCGGGAGCCGCGTGTCGGTCGATCCGAGCGGCAGCTATCGCGTCGAACCCTGATCGCCGCCAACACGTCGGGGGAGTTGCCGCCTCTAGTATGAAGAGATGGCCACCATGGGTTCGTGGGAATCACACCAGCCGACAATCGATGCAGCGCGCGCCGGCGAGGGCGCCGCGCTCGAAGCGTTGATCTCGGCCATCTGGCCGCATGCCTTTCGGATCGCCCTTTCGATTCTGCGGCATCCGATGGCAGCGGAGGATGCTGCCCAAGAGGCATGTGCTCGCGTCGTCGCGGCGATCGGCGGACTGCGCAGCAGCGCGGCATTCGGCGTTTGGTTCTATCGGCTGGTCGTGCGCGAGTCAATGCGGATCGAGCGACGCGCTCCCGCGCACGAGGTGCTCGATCCTAATGCGCTTGCATCGGCGACGCCGCTCACCGACGCGCTCGTTCGTGCCGACATCTTTCGCGCGCTTGGTGTGCTGCCGGCGCGGCAGCGCGCCGTGGTTGCACTCCACTACTATGCCGATTTGAATAGCCGCGAGATCGCCGAGATTCTCGGAACGCCCGAGGGAACGGTTCGCTATCATCTCTCGCTTGCGCGCCGCCGGTTGGAATCGCTGCTCTCGGCGCACCGTCCCGCGGTTCCGGCCGAGGTACTCTTTGATGCCGGTTGATCTCCGCGGCGCGTTGCGTACCGCACTCGACGTTGACGCGCCGCCGCTCCAGCTCGAGCGTATCGGCGAACGCGTGGCGCGCCGCGTACGTTCGCTCCAACGCCGGCGTTCGCGCTCGATGTTGAGTGTGGCGGCGCTGGTCGCGCTGATCGCCGTCTTTGCCGGGGGGCAGGAAACGGCGGTATTCTATCCGGCGATCGCCGCCGCGCCCGCACCCGCCCCGTCACCGCTCGCCACGTGATCGCACTCACAGAGCGCGCCCGCGACACGATCATCGCGTCGGCGCTGGGCGCCGCGTCATTCGTCCTGCTGTTCATTCGCTATTGGGTGCCACCAGGTAAGATCTTCGACGAAGTTTACTTCGCCCGCGCTGCTGAAGAGTATCTGCAGCGTCGCTATATCTACGAGAACACGCACCCGCCGGTGACCAAGCTCCTGATCACACTCTCGGTCGTGATGTTCGGCGGTTTGCAGCATGGGGATACGGCGTACGGCTGGCGCTTTCTCAACGTGGTCGCCGGCGCGGTTGCGATTCCGCTGTGCTTCGTCCTCGCCAAACGCATCACGCGCTCGACCCTCTTTGCAACCTATGCGACGCTACTCTTTGCGTTCGATGGCATGCACTACGTGCAGTCACGCATCGCGACGCCCGAAGCCTTCGTCGTCTGCTTTTCGCTGGCGACACTCTACGCGTTTTGCCGCTACTGGGATGCCGTCGTCGCGGCGCCTGCGCAACCGCTTGGGCATCGTTCGTGGCGCGAGCGGGGACTCGAACTGCTTGCGAGTCTGGTTATTGCCGCGGGCATCGTGCTGCCGAGGTTTGCCCACGAGAGCGAGGCGGCGCGTATCGTCTTGATCGTCATCGTCGCGGCGGTGCTGTACGCCGCGTGGCGGCTCTGGCGCGAACGTCCACCGGGCGCCGCATGGCTGATCGCCTTCGCCTTTGCCGGCGCGCTGCTGGTGGCGAGCAAGTGGTACGGCGTGATGGCCTACGGCGTCGCCGCGGTGATCGTCGGTTACGTGTCGATTCGCGCATGGATGGCGCGGCGTGCCTCGCCGTTCCCAATCGATCTGGTCGTTGCCTGTGTGATCGGCAGCATCGGTATCGTCTATGCGCTCGCTTACATCCCGCATTTCATCGGCTTGCGCGATCTGCAAACGCTGCCGCCGCGGCCCTATACGGTCAGCGACATCGTCACGATGCAGGTCAACGCGTTCCTCTATCACGATCATCTGCGCGCCACGCATCCGTACGCGTCGGCATGGTGGACGTGGCCGCTCGATTTACGTCCCCTGCTGTATAGCGCGCAATATGGCGGTACCTGTCCTAACTGCACTGCGGCGATGATCTATTCGTTTCCGAATCCGCTCGTGATGTGGCTTGGGCTGGTTTCGGTGCCGTTCGTCGGTGTGCTCGCGTTCGTGCGCCGCAACCGCGGCTACGCGCTGATCGTGCTNNATGCGGTGCTGATGCAATTCGTCCTGGAGACGTTCGGGCGCAAGGATCTCGCGGCTGCGCGCTGGATCGTGGCCGGGTATCTGGGACTCGTCGCGCTGGCGTTCGTCTACTTTTTCCCGATTCTTTCATCAATCGAAATTCCACAAAGCGCATGGCAACAGCGCCTCTGGCTCGACTCCTGGAAAGATTAGACTCTCTCCGTCAACGCCTTGTCATCCCGAGCGTAGCGCAGCGAAGTCGAGGGAAACGCCGTGAGGGTTGCTGCTGAGCAAAGGCTCGAAGTTTTGCGCCATTCGCAGGATGCGAACTTCCTTTGGACGTGGCGCAAAACTCGCGCAGC
>PMUE01000233.1 GCA_003167055.1 Vulcanimicrobiota bacterium
ATAGCTGGCGTTCCACCGTACCTTATAAGGAGGACAGTAATGTGGAGTGGATTCGACGCACCCCTGACGGCGATCATTCGCCGCCGAAGCTGAGCAAGCAAGCGGTCAGTTCCTCGGGCTTCTCCAGCATCGGAACGTGCCCGGAACCCTCGATCGTAACCAAGCGGCCGTCTCTAAAGGCAGCTGCCGTTCGTTGCGGTTCTCCGGCCGACATGCCGGGGTCTTCGGCTCCGNNTCACCACTAAAACCGGCAGCTGCAAATCTCCCGCAATATCTTGTGCGCCATCGCGCAATGCCATGCCGCGTAACGTCGCCGCAAGTCCGCGAGGATCGTTCTTTTCCGCAATTTTCGTGAATTTTTCGCTGATTTCCGGATGTTCGCGCCGCGTTGTCGCGCCCAGCGTTGCATCGAGCATTTCCGCAATGATGCGCGCATTCGAACCGCTGCGCTCGGCATCGTCGGCGAGTTCGAATCGATGCGCTGCGCGCTCCGGCGTGTCGGCCGTGATGCGCGAAGCGACGAGCGCGAGCCGATCCAGACGCTCCACGTACATGCGCGCGAACGCGAGCGCGACGTAGCCGCCGAGTGAGTGACCCACCACTGTCGCGCGCTCGACGCCGAGCGCGTCGAGCACCGCCGCGACATCGCCCGCGAGCGACTCCATCAAGTACGGACCATCGACCACACTCGACGCGCCCATGCCGCGCAGGTCCATCGCGACCACGCGAAAGTTCCGCGACAGCGCATGCACCTGCGCGTCCCAAATCCGACGCGAGAGTGGGAATCCGTGGAGCAGCACAACTGCGTCACCATCGCCCGCGACGTCAACGTCGATACGCGCGTCACTATTCAAAACTTGCATTACTGCCGAGAATACTGTATAAGGTAGGCAACTACCCTTGGCTACATCGCGTAGCCAAAGAAAGGATGACTCCACGCACATGGCAGTCAAACGTAAGAAGAAAGCGGCTGCGAAGAAGGCTGCGCCGAAGCGCAAAGCCACTCGCAAGAAGGCCTCCCGTAAGAAGGCCACTGGCCGCAAGAAGACCGCCCGCAAGAAGACGTCACGCAAGAAGAAGTCTTCGCGCAAGAAGGCCACCGGCCGGAAGAAAGCGAGCCGCAAGAAATCTCGCAAGAAGGCCGTTCGTAAGGCAGCCCCTCGCAAGAAAACCCGCCGCAAAGCACGCCGGAAGAAAGCCGCTCCCGCAGCAGCATAACTTCCCGGCTCTTTTTATGGGCATTTGCGAGTCGTTCACAAACGGCTCGCTTTTTTTTCTTTACACGGTCCGAATAATTGGGTTGCACGCGTAGACGGCGACCGTGCAGATCAGGCAGATCGCACCCGCCAGCGCGAACGCCAGATGCAGACCGATCACCGACGCGATCGCCCCGAGGACGAGCGATCCCGCCGGCACGACGCCGATCGCGACCATCGTGTACACGGCGATTGCACGGCCGCGGACCGCATCGGGTGCAAGCGTCTGGATCAGCGTGTTGGTCGCGCCGAGAAACGCCAGCGTACCGATGCCGATGACGAAGAACACCGGCAACGACGGGAGCACCGCGTGGATCCCGGCAAGCGCGATCAGACCGAGTGACGTCAGCGCGCCGGCAAGGAGCCACTGCGTCGAACGCGGCTCGCGGCCGGCCAGCGCGGCAGTGACCAGCGCACCACCAAAACCGCCGATCCCGGCGGCGGCGACAGCCCACCCCAATGCACGCGCGTCGCCGCCGAGCGTATTGACGACGTATGCCGGAATCAATTGTGCATATGGGCGCGCGAAAATCGCCATCACCACAAAAGCCACAACGATCCAGCGCAGGATCGGATGGCCGGCTAAGAAGGCAATGCCGCCGTGCATCGCCGCGAATATCGGCTCACGGCGCGCGGTCGGTGGAGGCGACGACCGCATCATCGCAACGGCCACGACCACTGCCATGGTCGCAACCGCGTTCACGTAGAACGAGCCGGCCACTCCAACCCATACGATCAGCACGCCGGCGATTGCCGGTCCGATGACGGCCGGCGCATTGAACGCGACCGAGTTCAACCCGATCGCATTGCCGAGGAAGGCACGGTCGACAAGCAGCGGCATCCAGCTCTGGCGCACCGGCGAGTCAAAAGCATTGGCTGCCGCGTTGCACGCCGCGATGACGATCAGCCACGCAAGATCCAGTCGCCCGAACGTTGACAGCAGCGCGAGTGCTAACGCGGCAAGTGCCATCGTGGTGTTGGTCACCAGCAGCACGCGGCGGCGCGGAAGTGTATCGGCGACGACGCCGGCCAGCGGAGAGAGCAGCAAGACGGGAATCGCGCGCGCGGCGCCGAGGAAGCCGAGGTCGAGCGCGGCACGATGCGCCGATCCGGCGATCTGCGCGACCAAGTAACCTTGCGCGGTGAATTGCATCCAACTGCCGAGATTGGAAACGAGCAGCCCGAACCAGAGCAGACGGTAATCGCGAAAACGCAGCGCAGCGAGAATGCCCGCCTTAGCGAGCATGCACCGCAGCAACGATGAGTGCAGCCGAGCCTTCATTGCCGAAGGTCGACGTGTCGATCGCAAGATCGACGATTTCGGGGGAACCAATTTCGACGTTGTACCAATCCCGCAGATGCGCTCTACGCGCGCGGTCGATACGATCGACTTCCGCCGCGGCAGCCTTGCGCTCGAGGTTCCGCTCAGTTACGACGCGTTCGATCCGCCATTCGCGCGGAGCGTGCATGAACACGCGCACGACGTCGGGACGCCGCCCGAGAATCGCACCGGCGCCGCGGCCGACGATGACCACCTTGCCGTGGGTCGCAAACTCGCGAACCGCCTCCTGTACTTCGCGCACGTACTCCTCGTCGAACGTCTGCCCAAAGCCGCTCACCGCGACCTCCGGCGTCGCGAGCTCCAGGCTCGAAAGCAGCCGCGCCCCGAGCGATCGGCCGGTTTCGTCGGCAGCCTCCGCCTGTACGGGCGAAATCTGCATGCGCTTGGCCACGACGACGGGCAACTGGCTATCGATCAGCTCATAGCCTAACTCCGCCGCGACGCGCGTTGCGACGGCGACTGCTCCGCTTCCGTACAGGTTGGAGATCGTGACGATCACGACGAAGTACGTACGCGATGCCCATCATCGAAACCCGCGACCTTCGCAAGGTCTTTCGCAGCGTGAAGCGCGTGCCCGGCCCTATGGGCGCCTTGCGTACGCTGTTCTCACGCACCTATGAAGACCGCGTCGCGGTCGACGGCGTGACGATGTCGCTGGAACCGGGTGAGCTGGTGGGGTACATCGGGCCCAACGGTGCCGGCAAG
>PMUE01000184.1 GCA_003167055.1 Vulcanimicrobiota bacterium
GCGTCGCGCGCGGCGCCGCGCGTTTCGCTGCGCGATAGACCGCGCTGCCGATCCGCACGGTCTGCATAAGTGCGTGCGCCGGAAAGCGCGGGTACGCGGTTCTCGGGCGCTGATTCTCCTTGAGGCGCGGATCCCACCACAAGAAAAAATTGGGAAGGGCGAGCACGATCGGCACGAGCAGATCGAGCGCCCAACGCGGCAGCTTCAGCAGCCCAAAATCGGGCGCAATGGGCATGCTGGTTGCGACGTTGGGCCGATATTGCGCGAGGTGCGCCGATAGCGATCCGCCCATCGAGATGCCCGCGACAGCTACCCGTTCGCCAAGCCCCGCCGCCGCGTCGATCGCTTCGTACGTGGCTTCGAGCAGCATCTCGGCGGTCAACGACTTGAGCGCGTCGGTCATGCGATCGGCGTAACCGTGCAGCGGCATGCGCGGCACGATCACGTTCACCCCGAGTACGTAGAGCTGCGGTGCAAAGTCGAGATATTGTCCGGGATGGTTAGTGAAACCATGCAGCAGCACCAAGCTCCACGGCGCTCGCGCACCGTGCAAATAGAGCGCGGTGCGAGCATTGATCGCGATACGATCGTCGTCGCGGTCCATCATCGTCCGTAGGCGAGCGATCGCTTCGCCGTACGACGATGCGGGTGAACTAGCGGGCGGCCCGAGCATGCTGTGGGCAACCGGCGATGTGATCGTTCACCAGGCCGGTCGCCTGCATGAACGCATACATGATCGTCGGGCCGACGAACCGGAAGCCGCGCTTTTGGAGATCCTTACTCAGTGCGCGTGACTCATCGCTTTCCGCCGGCAGGTCTTCACGCCGTTTAATGTGATTGTTGATAGTCTTTCCGCCGATGAACCTCCAGACGTAGGCATCGAACGATCCAAACTCTTTTTGGATCTTCAAAAATGCCTTGGCGTTGCTGACGGTTGATTCGACCTTCGCGCGGTTGCGCACGATGCCGGGGTCGAGCAAAACTTTTTCAACGCGTGCCGGCGTCATGCGAGCGACCTTCTGCGGGTCGAAATCGGCGAAGACTTTGCGGTAGTGATCGCGCTTGCGCAGGATCGTTTCCCAGCTCAGTCCGGCCTGCGCGCCTTCGAGGGTGATAAATTCGAAGAAGGTCCGGTCGTCGTGCACGGGGCGTCCCCACTCTTTGTCGTGATAGGCGATCGACAGTTCAGTCGTCGCCCAGGAACACCGCGTACCCGCCACGGCGCTTACAACGACTTGATCGAGGATTCGAAGGCTTTGAGGAACTCCTTGACGTCGTCGCTGCTGAAGATCAACGGCGGCTGGATACGCAGCACGTTGCCCCAGCGCCCGCCCTTGCCGAGCAGCACGCCGCGTTCGCGCATCGCTTCAAGCATGCGATTGGCGGCCGGCGCGTCATAGGCTTTGCTCTTGGGATCCTTGACCAACTCGACGCCAATCATCAAGCCATGTCCGCGGATGTCGCCCATGATCGGGAAGCGCTTCTGTAATTCGCGCAAACCCGCGAGCAACGCGTCGCCCTGCTTTTTCGCATTGGCGATCAGGTGCTTCTTTTCGATAACCTCGAGCGTCACCGTAGCGGCGCGCGTCGAAAGCGGGTTGCCGCCGAACGTGTTGATGTGCGGTCCTTTGAACGCGTCGGCAAGTTCCGGGCGCGTGATCGTGATCCCAATCGGTAATCCGCTCGCCAAGCCCTTGGCCGACGTGATGATGTCGGGAACGACGCCGTAGGTCGACACCATGCCGAACCAACCGTCGCCGAGGCGACCCCAGCCGGCTTGCACTTCATCGGCAATCAGCAGCGTACCGAACGGCGCCAGCGTCTCTTTGAGCACTTGGTAATACTCGAGCGGCGGCGCGATGATGCCGGCAACACCTTCGATCGTCTCGGCAATCATCGCCGCCGGTGCACCGTTGGTTTGCGTTTCGATCACGCGCTTTGCCGATTTCGCACAGGCGATCTCGCACGACGGATATGTCAGGTTGAGCGGGCAGCGATAGCAGTACGGATTCGGCACGAAAGCGACGTGCGGCATCTGCGGCCCGAAGTTGCGCCAGTTGGAAAGGCCGGCCTTGGCCACCGTGTAGACCGTGCGCCCGTGATAGGCATATTCGAGTGCAAGGAAGTCGGCGGAATTCTTGGCCGTGCGCGCCACCAGCGCGGCCGTCTCGTTTGCTTCGGATCCCGAATTGCTCACGAACGACTTGGTCATGCCGGGCGGCGCGATCTCCGCGATCTTCTCGGCGAAGTCGAGCTGCTGCTCGGTAAGATAGAGCGTCGAGACGTGAATCAATTCCTTGGCTTGCTCGGCGACGGCCTGCGCGACTTCGGTATTTCCGTAGCCAAGCGTCGTCGTCGCGATGCCGGCAAACGCATCGAGGTACTCGCGCCCCTGATCGTCGCGCAGCCGCGTGCCCTCACCGTTGACGAGGGTCAGCGGTTCCTCGTAGTACGGCTGCTGTGCCACGAATAGGTGCTCTTTTGCGCGTTGCGCGTTCGATTTCTTCGCTACCGTATCCATTCACGCACCTCTGGCGAGCACTTCGCCTTCGTCTTCGGTTATCGTATTGTATTCCGCCGCGGAGAGGACCGACGCCTCCGTGCGCATCAGCAGCCAATATGCGATAAGGCCGCCAAGCAAACTAAAGATCCAGCCACCGCTCCACAAGAGATGCAGCGGCGGGGCCGCAAGACCGAGCAGCGCGAGGCACCACCCCACGAACAAGGCCACCACCGCGCGCACGTTGACTCCGCTCGCATACGAGTAGCGTCCCGCCGGTGTATACAGCTGCGCGAGATCGAGCCGGGTGTTGCGCACCAGCCAATAATCCGCGATCGCGATGCCGTCGAATGCGCCGAGCATTGCGCCGTACGTTCCGAGCCAGGTGAAAATATACGTGCCGAAGTCGTGCAAGATCTTCCACGGCTCCATCGCCAAACTGAGCAATCCCGTAAGGACCGCGCCGGTCGCAAAGCCGATGCGGCGAGGCCAAAGGTTTTGGAACGCGCGCGCAGGCGCCATCACGTTCGCGCCGACGTTGATCGTTACCGATGAGAGGATGACGAGGATGCCGCCGATGATCACGACCGGCGTCGGAAAGGTCACGATCAAATCGACCGGATTCCACAGTGCCTTGCCGTAGAGGATCACGGTCGTCGACGTGACCGCGATGCCGACGAACGAGAAGACCGCCATCGTCAGCGGCATCGAGAGGATTTGTCCGAGCATCTGCCCGCGTTGCGTGCGCGCGTAACGCGTCAAGTCCGGGATATTGAGCGCGAGCGTCGCCCAAAACGCAATAACGCCGACGACTGACGGATAGAACACCGCCCAAAACACGGGTCCGTGGATCGTTGCCGGCGCCGCCAGCATCGGCCCAAAGCCGTGCGCGGTTCGCAGCGCCCAGACGAGTAATGCGACGGCTCCTAGTGCGAGCGTCGGGGCCGAGAATTGCGCGAGCCGGCCGATCGCTTGCGGTCCGCGCATCGCCACCAGCACGTTGATCGCCCAAAAGACCGCAAATGCAATCGCCAGATGCGACGCGATGCCATTCCAGACCGGGAGCGCGCGACCTAGAATCGCATCGAGTGCCAGACCGCCAAACCACGAATTGATGCCGAACCAACCGGCACCGATCAACGCGCGTGCAAGTGCCGGCAGATGCGCACCGCGCGTGCCGAACCAAAGCCGCGCGAAGACCGGATACGGAATGCCGTACTTGGTTCCAGCGTGCGAGACCAGCAAAATCGCCGCCATCACGACGATGCAACCGATCAGAATCGTCAGTACCGATTCCCACCAGTTCATACCGAGCGCGATCATGCCGCTCGCGAGCGAATAGGTTGGAAGACACAGACACATTCCAACCCACAACGAGGCGAACTTGGAACCGGGCCACGAGTGTTCGGCCAGCGTACACGGGCGCAGATCCTCGTTCCACATCGTTTGATTGCGCGAAAGGAGCGAAGCCTCGGGCGGCGTCAGCACCACGACGTCGCCGATGCGCTCTTGCGTATAGGCCACTACTGGGCTACCAACGCGTCGTAGCTGTCGGGCCGGCGATCGCGGAAGAACTGCCAGGTGTTGCGCACGTCGCGAATGACCTCGCGATCCATCACGCCGATAACCACCTCATCTTTGTCGCGGCTTCCCGTTGCGACGAACTGTCCGCGCGGATCCACCAGATACGACTGTCCGTAGAATTCACCCATATTCCACGGCGCTTCGATCCCGACGCGATTGATTGCGCCTACGTAGTAGCCATTTGCTACCGCGTGCGCCGGCTGCTCGAGCTTCCAGAGATACTCCGAGAGCCCGGCGACGGTCGCCGACGGATTGAAAACGATCTCCGCGCCGCCCAATCCGAGCGCACGTGCGCCTTCGGGAAAGTGCCGGTCGTAACAGATGTAGACGCCAACTTTGGCAAAGGCCGTATCAAAGACCGGATAACCGAGATTACCGGGACGAAAGTAGTACTTCTCCCAAAAGCCGCAACCCGGCGGGCCGGCCTGTACCTGCGGAATGTGGTGTTTGCGATACTTTCCGAGATAGGTGCCGTCGGCATCGATCACCGCGGCGGTGTTGTAGTAGACGCCCGAAAATTCTTCCTCGTACATCGGAACTATGAGCACGACGCCGAGCTCCTTGGCGAGCTTGCACATCAGCTGTGTGGTCGGGCCGTCGGGAATCGGCTCGACCGCCTCGTACCACTTCGTCGTCTGCTCGGTACAAAAATATGGCCCGTAAAAGACTTCCTGTAAGCACACGATCTGCGCGCCGCGCGCCTTGGCGTCGCGAATCAAGCGAACGTGCTTCTCGATTGCCGCGGCCTTGTGCTTCGCGACCGGTTCGGTGCCGTTAACGTCGTTGCGAGCTTGAATCAGTCCAATCGTAACTTTTGAATCCACTGTTCCTCACTTAGACCAGAACCGGATAGAATTTATCGCTAGGCACGAATTTGCCGTACCCCTTCCGACCGGTGAATGTGTCGCCGTCGGCTACTTTGAGGCCGCGCGAGAAGACGTACCTCGGCCGCCCCTTGACCGTCATGCCTTCGAAGACACTGTTGTCGACGTTCATGTGATGCGTCTTGGCAGAAATCGTGCGCGTTTGATTCGGATCCCACACCACGATGTCGGCGTCACTTCCAACCGCGATCGTGCCCTTGCGCGGAAAGAGTCCGAAGAGCCGCGCGGGATTGGTCGCGCCGAGCGCCACGAATTGGTTGGGACTGATCACCCCGCCGTTCACGCCGACGTGATAGAGAATCGCCAAGCGATCCTCGATGGTTGGCGCGCCGTTGGGGATCTTCGAAAAGTCGTGGCGACCCAATTCCTTTTGCCCGCACAGATTGAAGCTGCAATGATCCGAGCCGAAGGCGTGTAGCTCCATGTTCTTGAGCTTGCGCAGTAAAACGCTTTGATTCCACTTGTCGCGAATCGGCGGTGAAAGCACGTACTTCGCGCCCTCGAAATCGGGCCGCAGATAGTCTTCGGTGTCGCAGACGAGATATTGCGGGCAGGTCTCACCGTAGATCGGTAATCCGCGTTTGCGTCCGTCGCTGATCATGTCGGCCGCCATTGCGCTCGAGACGTGCACCACGTACAGCGGTGCGCCGGCGATCTCTGCGAGACGTATGGCGCGGTGCGTTGCCTCGCCTTCGCACTCCACCGGCCGCGTGCGCGCATGCCACACCGGCGCGGTGTTGCCTGCAGCTAAGGCCTCCTTAGTGATCACCTCGATCACGTCGCCGTTTTCGGCGTGCACTTGCACCAGGCCGCCGGCGTCGCGACAGGCCTGCAGCGTCTTGAAGATCGTTTCGTCGTCGACGTAGAGCACGTGCTTGTAGGCCATGAACACTTTGAACGAGTTCACGCCCTGCTCGTTGATGATCTTTGGAATCTCGTTCATCGTCTCGTCGCGGCCGTCGGCGATCGTGAGGTGGAAAGCGTAGTCGCCGCAGGCTTTGCCGTCGGCCTTCCCGTGCCACGTTTTCAGAGCGTTGTGCAACGAGTCGCCGCGGGTGTGCAGCGCGAAATCAACGACGGTCGTGGTGCCGCCGAGCAGCGCGGCGCGCGTGCCGGTCTCGAAATCGTCGGCGCTCGTGGTGCCGCCAAAGGGCATATCGAGATGGGTGTGCACGTCGATTCCGCCGGGAAAGACATATTTGCCGCCAGCATCGATTATTTTTCCGGCGTTCTCTCGTGGAAGACTTTTTCCGACGGCGGAGACTTTTCCATCATTGATTGCGATGTCGCTCGCGTAAGTGTCGGTCGCGGTCACTACGCGACCGTTAACGATGATGGTGTCGAAGCTCATGATGGTGTCTTCTCCTTCGGCGGCGAAGTACAGATTTTATGCTAAACTCCCGAAACTACGAGGGCCGATTTTCCCGTCTGGATATCTGGCGCGACGTATTCAGTGAAATAGAGGAGAGCAACATGCGGTTCGGTATCACCATAAAGCCAGATATGACAGTGGAACGGATTGTCGCACTCACGCGCCAAGCGGAAGCGTCAGGCTTTGAATATGGCTGGATCTTCGATTCTCACGTTCTTTGGCTCGAACCTTATCCCATGCTCACGCTCATGGCGACCAACACGAACAAGATGAGGCTCGGCACTTGCGTTACGAACCCGGCAACGCGCGACATCACGGTCACGTCGAGTCTGTTCGCTACGCTGAATTTGATCTCCGGAGGGCGAATGCAACTCGGCATCGGCCGTGGCGACAGTTCCCGTCGCGTATTGGGGAAAAAGCCCGTAACGGTTGCGCAGTTGGAAGAATCCATAAAAGATTTTCGCAATCTCACCAGCAGCCAAGAGATTGACTACGAAGGCGGAAAAGCACGGTTGACCTGGGCTTCTGGTGGCGTTCCTCCCGTGTGGGTTGCTGGATATGGGCCCAAGGTGCTCGAACTCGCTGGCCGCGTCGGCGATGGTGTCATTTTGCAGTTTGCCGATCCTGACTTGATCGCGTGGTGTGTCAGTTTCGTCAAGAAAGGGGCTGCAGCCGCGGGCAGAGATCCCCGGAAGATTGAGATCATGGCGGCTGCTCCGGTCTGGGTTTCTGACGATTTGAAAGTAGGACGAGAGCGCGTCCGCTGGTTCCCTGCCCTGGTATCGAATCACGTCGTCGATCTGGTTTCGCGCTATAAACCGGAGGAACTTCCGCCCGCACTCACCTCGTATGTACGTGATCGCGGGCAATACGATTACCTTCATCACTGCGAGGTCGATAGCAGTAACCGCAACTTCGTGTCCGATGAGGTGACGGATCGCTTTTGTCTGCTCGGTCCCGCGGCAGCGCAAATTGAAAAGATTCGCGCTCTAGGGCGCGCGGGAGTTACTCAGTTCAATATCTATCTCATGTGCGGGGACGAAGAGGACACGCTCGAAGCCTATAAGAAGGACGTGTTGCCGGCTTTTGGGAAAGCTCCCAGCTCCTAATTACTGTTTTTCGAAATTTCGGTTTGGGCACACTAGAGTGAATGTGATGGCCTTCGACGTTGTTCCTGCAACGACACGCTTTCGCTGTATAAAGCTGGTCGCAGCTGCGGTCGCTATCGATATAGTGCTGTGGCTGCTCGGTTTTCAGAAGCTTTTTCTGAACGATGCCGAAGGGTTAGCGGCCCTCGTCCAGATCATAGGCACTCTCTACAGTGTGGTCTATGCCTTTGCCACCTACGTGATTTGGGGGCAGTTCACCTCGGTAGAAAACGAGATCCGGAAAGAGTCGGGCGCATTGAAGGATTTGCTGGTTTTCAGCAACCGTCTCAAAGAGGCAGTCCGAGAACCTATGGTGCGAGCGGTGAAGATTTATGCCCGCGCGGTTGTGGAAACGGAGTGGAGCGCGCTCTCCAACAATGAAAAGACCGAGAAAACCGACCGGCTCTTCCATGACGTTATTTCCAGTGTGATCAATGTCAGGCCGGAAGACGACACCGAACGCATCATCTATGAGCGGCTCCTCGACATTGCCAACCAAGCCAGTGCGCATCGGGATGAAAGACTGTCTCTGAGTGCGAAGAGGATGCCGCAAACACTTTTTCTTTTTGTGACGCTGACCGCGTCGACGATCCTGTTTTTGCTTTTCTTCTATCCCTTTCGAAACCCAGTGCTCGGAGCAGTCTCGGTTGCAATCACAACGATGTTGCTGTTTTTTGCCCACTTTGTGCTGACAGATTTGGACAACCCATTTGAAGGAACGTGGAACGTTGGCTCTGAACCGTTCGGGGAACTGGTGACGAAGCTGCGGTAG
>PMUE01000065.1 GCA_003167055.1 Vulcanimicrobiota bacterium
TGTCATCCCGAGCGTAGCGCAGGGAACGCAAGGCGTTCCCCAGCGTAGTCGAGGGACGGGCGAAATCTCTGCGTCGCATCAAGCGCGCCGCGTGGCAAATAAACTCGAGCTCGACCTGTCGTCGATTCACGGCTCGGGCCCCAATGGTTTGATTTTGCGTGGCGACGTGTCGTCGCAAGCAAACGGCGCGCGCAAACTCAGCGCAACACCGGCGTCGAATGTCCCGCCGTTGCCGGCGCCGCCGGCCGGTGCGAAGCTCACACCGCTCAAAGGTCCGGCAGCCGCACTCACCGGCTACATGGAGCAGTCGCTGACGATTCCGACCGCGACGAGTTTTCGCTCGCTGCCGGTCGACGTGCTCGACGCGCGCCGCAAAGAACTCAACAACGCGATCAAAGCCGCGGGACGCAGCGAAAAAGTTTCGTTCACGCACATCATCGCGTATGCATTGGTGCGCGCGGCGAGCGAGATGCCCTTCATCACCTACAGCTTCCGCCGCGATGAAAGCGGCGGACCGCTGCGCGTTGAGCCCGGCATCCATCTCGGCCTCGCGGTCGATTCCGAACGCAAGGATGGCACCCGCTTTCTGATCGTGCCGGTGATCAAGAACGCCAACACCCTCGACTTTGCTGGATTCTACAATAAATATCAGGAGTTGGTCACCAAGGCGCGCGACAATAAGCTCGTCGCTGACGATCTGCAAGGCGCGTCGTTCACGCTGACCAATCCGGGCGGCATCGGCACCGTCGCCTCAGTGCCGCGTCTGCTCGCAGGCCAAGGTGCGATTCTCGCAACCGGCGCGATCGGCTATCCGCCGGGATTCCAAAGCGCATCGGAGCCGGCACTGCGTCAACTCGGCGTCAGCAAAGTGATGCAGATGACGAGCACCTACGATCATCGCGTCATTCAAGGCGCGCAATCGGGCGAGTATCTGCGCCGCGTCGATCAGATGCTACAAGGCGCGGACAATTTCTACGAAACGCTGTTCTCACAATTGGGGCTCAAAGCGGGCGCTGCGCCATCCTTCGAGGCTCTGGCGCCGCGCGCGGTCGCACCGCAGGGTGACAAAGTCCAGCCCGCGGCGCCGAGCGATGAAATGCTGCGCGCGGTGGCCGCCGCGATGGCAATTGTCTCCGGCTATCGCACCCACGGGCATCTCGCCGCGCACCTCGATCCACTCGGCTCGGAACCGGTCGGCGATCCCAAACTGGATCCCGCCAGCTACGGTCTTACGCCGTCGCTGCAAGCCGCGATTCCCGCATCGGTGCTGCACGTGCACGTGCCGGGTGCGACGCTCGCCGACGTGCTGCCGAAGTTGCGCGAGATCTACAGCTCGACGATCGCTTACGAGTTCGAACATATCTCGAATACTGAGCAACGCCGCTGGCTGCGCGAAACGATCGAGAGCGGTGCATACAAGGTTGCGCAGTCGCCCAAGCGCCAGATTCGCTTCTTACAGCGTTTGACCAAAGGCGAAGTGTTCGAGCGCTTCATTCGCAAGACGTTCCTCGGACAGAAGAGCTTCTCGGGCGAAGGGCTCGACGTCATGGTGCCCATGCTCGAGGAAGCGCTCGAGATGCTGGTCGATGAGGATACGCCCAATGCCGTGATCGGCATGGCCCATCGCGGACGCTTGAGCGTGATCGCGCACGTCGTCAACATGCCGTACGAGGAGCTGCTGGGCGAGTTCGAGGCGGCGCACCAGCGCGGCGACGTCACCAGCGATAACGACGTGACCGGCGACGTGAAGTATCACCACGGCGCAACCGGCGTCTACAACACCAGCAGCGGCAAGCAGATCATGGTGACGCTGCAGCACAATCCGAGCCACCTCGAAGCCGTTGATCCGGTCGTTGAAGGCCGCACACGCGCGCTACAGACCGATCACAGCAATCCGATGCCGGTACAAGATGTGCGCAAGGCGGCGCCGATTCTCATTCACGGTGATGCAGCATTCACCGGACAAGGCATCATCTCCGAAGTCTTCAATCTGCAGTCGCTTCCGGGCTATGCGACCGGCGGCACGTTGCACATCATTGCGAACAATCAAATCGGCTTCACGACCGATACGCGCGACTCGCGCTCGACGCGGTATGCATCGGATCTGGCCAAGGGCTTCGATGCGCCGATCATCCACGTCAACGCCGATGACGTCGACGCGTGCATTTCGGCAGTGCGTTTGGCCGAGGAATTCCGCAAGCGATTTGCGCGCGACGTGGTGATCGACCTGATCGGTTATCGCCGTTTCGGCCACAACGAGCAAGACGAGCCCGCGTACACCCAGCCGTCGATGTACGAAAAAATCAAGTCGCATCCGACCGCCCGCGAGCTGTTCGCCAACAAGCTGATCGCGCAAGGCGTCATCACGGCTGAAGAGGCGAACGAGATGGTCGCTGAGGCGATGGCCCGTTTGCAAGAAGCGTACAAGAGTGTCAAGGAATCGCATAGCGGCAGTATGATCGAGAAAATCTCGCAGTCGGCGCCGTTTCCGACAGCCACGCTCGTGCCGGTCGACAAGAACCACCTGCTCGCGTGGTCGAACGATCTGGTCAGCGTACCCGAAGGCTTTGCGGTCAATAAGAAGCTGCTCACGCAATTCGAACGGCGCCGCGCCACGATCGCCGAGAAGGGTCTCGTCGACTGGGGCATGGCTGAGGCCTTGGCGTTTAGCTCACTGCTCGCGTCGGGCGTACCGATTCGCATCACCGGTCAGGACACCGAGCGCGGCACGTTTAGTCATCGGCATGCGGTGCTGCACGATCCGACGAGCAATGGTGAATATGTTCCGCTGCAACACCTTGCCGCCGCCAAAGCGAGCTTTGAGATTCACAACTCGCCGCTCTCGGAATATGCCTGCGTCGGTTTCGAATACGGCTACGCCGCGGCCGTGCCGAAGTCGCTCGTCTTGTGGGAAGCGCAGTTCGGCGACTTCNNTCATCATCGATCAATTCATCGCTGCGGGCCAAGCGAAGTGGGGACAAACCTCGCGCTTGACGCTGCTCTTGCCGCACGGTTACGAAGGCCAAGGTCCGGAACACTCAAGCGCACGGCTCGAGCGTTTCCTGCAACTCGCCGCCGAAGGCAATTTGCGCGTCGCGTACCCTTCGAATGCCGGCAACTACTATCACCTCCTGCGCCAACAGGCGAGCTCGCTCAATCCGGTACCGCTCGTGGTCATGACGCCGAAGTCACTACTGCGCGCGGAAGCCGCATCGGGTTCGATCGACGATATGGCGACCGGCGCGTTCAAGGC
>PMUE01000071.1 GCA_003167055.1 Vulcanimicrobiota bacterium
CGCCTCGCGAATGTGATAGCCGGAAATCGAGATCGTGTTCCACTGCGGCACTTCGCGCGCGCAGTACGACATGACGTCGGTAACCAGCCGCATCGACGGTCCAGGCGGATAGATGTAGGTGCCGCGCGCGACATATTCTTTGAGCACGTCGTTTTGAATCGTGCCGCCCAATTTGTCGAACGCGATCCCGCGCCGGCGAGCGACGGCGAGCAGCATCGCAAGCAAAATGGATGCCGGTGCGTTGATGGTCATCGATACAGTGACCTCGTCGAGCGGAATACCGTCGAGGAGCGTCTCCATATCGGCGATCGAGTCGATCGCAACGCCGACTTTGCCGACCTCGCCGCGCGCCAGAGCCGCGTCGGAATCGTAGCCGAGCTGGGTCGGCAGATCGAACGCCACCGAAAGGCCGGTGGTGCCGCGTTCGAGCAAATAGCGATAGCGCGCGTTCGATTCGGCTGCGGTTGCAAAACCGGCGTACTGCCGCATCGTCCACAGGCGGCCGCGATACATGTCGTCGCGGATGCCGCGACCGTACGGAAAGGCGCCGGGCTCACCCAGATCATGCTCGTCGCCCTCGATCGCGTCATAGTGCGGTTCGAGCGGAATGCCGCTGCCATTGAACTCCCGTGCCATACCGACTATCCTTCGCGAGAGGATTGGCTTCACCCAGCCCGATATTCCGGCCTCGATGAAAAGAGCGCGCCTTGCCCTTGCAGCGTTCGTCGGCCTGAGTGCATCATTGAGTGTCGCGGGAGGTGCCGCGCCGGCGGACCCGGGCGAGATTCAACGGGTGCTTGACGCGCGCGCATCGGAGATTCCCGGTACGGGCATCGTCGCCGCCGTGATCGACGACCGAAAGGTTACGTTCTACACCGCGGGCGAGAGCGGAACGCAGCGCCCACTCGACGAGTGGACACTCTTCGAGATTGGATCGGTCACGAAAACCTTCACCGCGACGGTGCTGGCCGAGATGGTGTTGGCAGGACACGTCCAGCTGAGCGACCCGGTGCAAAAGTATCTTCCGTCGTCGGTGCACGTGCCGACGTACGAGGGCCGGGAGATTACGCTGCTCGACCTTGCTACTCAACACTCTGGGCTGCCGAGACTCCCAACAAATCTGCCTGCCGGCGATCTGAATCCCTACGCAAATTACACGCCAGATCTGTTGTATGCGTTTTTGAATTCGTACAAACTCACCCGCGCGCCGGGCGCGACCTTCGAGTACTCCAACCTCGGGGTCGGCCTGCTGGGCTTTGCGCTCGCGCGCGCCAACAATGCAACCTACGAAGCGATGGTGCGCTCGCGCGTCTGGAATCCGCTGCATATGAACGGATCGGCAATCGCCTTGGATGCGCAAGAGCGTGCGCGCTTCGTCGCGGGACATGACGTTGACGGCAGAGTGGTTCCGTCGTGGGATTTTGGCGAACCGGTAGTCGGGGCCGGCGGCATTCGCTCCGACATCGCCGACATGGCAAAGTATCTCGATGCGGCGATGGGTCACGGTCCACTTGCGAAGACGATGCTCTTTGCGCAAGAGCCTCGCTCGACGTTTCTCGGCCACCACATCGGTCTCGTGTGGAGGATCAACGACGCGAGCGGATTCATCGATCACGGCGGCGATACGGCGGGATATCACGCCGAGGTCGTGATGACCGGCGACCGGAAGCACGGTGTAGTGCTCTTGAGCAATGGGCCACTCGTTGCTGACCTGGCCAGCCACATCCTCGATACAACATATCCGGTCACGCCGGCGCAAGCCAGTCTGAAGCTCTCGGCCGCGCAACTCGACGAGTACGTCGGGATGTATACTAACGATGCCGACAAGTTGACGTATGTGATCACGCGCGTGGGCACGCAGCTGCAAGCGAAAATCGTCGGTCAACCCAGCGCTCCGATCTATGCGTCGCGGCCGGATCACTTCTATTATAAGTCCGTGATCGCGTACATCGAGTTCGTCCGGCAGGGTGGCAACGTGGTCGGCCTGATCCTGACCCAGAGTGGGAATCACATCCCCGTCTACCGTCTCGGTGCTGACGGCAAGCCGCTTGTCGATAAGCTCGCGCCGGGCTACCCGCCGGTGGTGACGCCGGACAGCGCTACATTGCAGTCTCACGTCGGGACGTACCACTCAGGGAACCTGGCGTTTGCAATCACGGTGGTAAACGGACGCACCTTTGCCAAACTGGGTGATCAGGCCGCGTACGAAGTCTATCCCTCAGCCAACGACGCGTTCTTCTACAAAATCGTCGATGCGCAGATCACTTTTCAACGCGACCCAAGTGGAAAAGTAACCGGCCTCGCGCTCGTACAGAACGGACGCGCGATCACGTACACAAAGGATCCATAAGGGTAGCTACGCGATCGTAACGAGCGGCGCTAGCGACTCGACGGTATCACCGGCCTTCGCGTGGACCACGCTTGCCGTGCCGGCTCTATGCGCGCGAATCTCGTTCATCATCTTCATCGCCTCGACGATTGCTACGACCTGACCATCGGCGATTGCATCACCGGGCGCGACCTTCATCTCGACCACGACCCCGTGCATCGGCGAGACCACATCATTCCCGCCGCCACTTATCCCTTTCTTTTTCCCGGTCGCACGTGGAGCGATGCGCGACGAGCCATTTCGCGGTGCTCCTGACGCTAGTTCCGGTAAATCGAAGACCCGAACTCGATAGAGCTTGTCGTTAATCTCGACCCGTAAATCTTGCGAGAGGCTTTGTGTCGTCGAAGGTTTAGCGCCCCCTCCGGAGCCGAGCGTAACCATACCTAGCGAGGCGGAGGAGGGGGCCTGGAACTTCGACGATGCAAAAGCCTCGAGAGTCGCCGTGCCGTATGAAGCGTCAAGCACCGACGGTTCGTCGCACAATGCGCGCAGTAACGGTAGCGTCGTCGGAACGCCGGTGATTTCGTACTCGTCGATCGCGCGAGCGAGACGTGCGATCGCTTGTGCCCGTGTCGGTGCCCAAACGATCAGCTTCGCGATCATCGAGTCGTAGTCGGGCGAGATGGTGTAGCCCGGATAGGCCGCGGAATCGACGCGCACCCCGAGCCCACCGGGTTCGCGATAGGCGCCGATCGTGCCGGGCGCCGGACGGAAATGGTCGGCCGGGTCCTCGGCGTTGACGCGCCCTTCGATCGCGAAACCGTGGAATGCGACGTCGTCCTGCGTGAAGCCGAGCTCTTCACCGGCAGCGACCCGAACCTGTTCGCGGATCAAGTCGAGGCCCGAGATCTCCTCGCTCACGGTATGCTCGACTTGAATGCGTGTGTTCATCTCGAGAAAGAAGAACTCGTCGCCTTGGACGAGACACTCGATTGTGCCGACCGAGTCGTAGCCGATGGCTTGCACCGCGCGCACGCCGGCCTCGCGCATCGCGCGACGAACTCTGAGCGGGATCTGGGCGGGCGCCTCTTCCCACAGCTTTTGATGGCGGCGCTGCAGCGAGCA
>PMUE01000261.1 GCA_003167055.1 Vulcanimicrobiota bacterium
GCTTGCGTGTGATTTACGAGCCGGCCGCGACGCTGTTTCATTATGAATCGAAGTCCGGGTCGCAGCGCTTCCGTCGGACACAAGCGAATTTGCAGCGCCTCGCTGAACGTTGGCGCGGCCGCGTGCCATTCGATGCCCCGCGGGTCTGGGTGGACGCCGGCAAGATCGAGGGGATCCGGCGCGGAGCCAATGGTGCGGTCAGCATGTTCTTGCGTTCGGTCAGCGCGGTGGACGTATTGGTCCACGGCGATACCGCCCGGCTCAATCGCGCCGCGTTCGAACGTAGCATTCGCGACAATCGCACGCCGATTGGAACCATCGCTTGGGCCGAGAATGACGCCGCGATCGAACGCGGTCGCGCCATGATGGATGTGCGCGGCGAACGCTATGTTGCGTTCGTTCGAGCGGATTCTGAATTGGAGAAAGATTGGCTCGACGAACTGCTCGCGCGCGTGACGACGCCGGCCAATGCAGCTGCGGCGACGTTTGTAGCCGGCGTGACGGAAGGGATGCATGCGCCGCTCGTGGCCAGCGACGCGCGCTGCGTACTGCTGCGCTTGCGTGCCTTTCCGCAAGATCTCGTGCTGCGCGACTTTCCCACGCTCGATGCGTCGATGGTGGACTTGCTGACCCGCGTCCTCCAGCTCGAGCGCGGAACCATCGGCGTTCATCCCCTCGCGCACCTGGGTCCAACCGACCACCCCGATGTTCTCGACGGTTCCCCGGCCGCGATCGAACGCGTGCTGCGCGCACGTCCGGGTTTTGCACGCGGCATGGTCTCGATCGTTACGCTAAGCTGGAATGCCCCGGAATTCACCATGAAGGCGCTCGCGTCGATCCGCGAACAGACGGCCGAACCGTACGAGGTGATCGTCGTCGACAACGGCTCGGGGCCCGAAACGCTCAAGGCGCTCTCCACCATTGACGATCCGCACGTGCGCGTCATCTATAACAAGACCAACCGCGGCTTCGCCGGGGGAAACAACGACGGAATCGCGCACGCGCGCGGCGACTACGTCATCCTGCTGAACAACGACGTGATCGTGACCACGGGATGGGTGGAGGGGCTGGTTGATCCGTTCCGGCGCATTCCGGGTCTCGGTATCTCGGCCCCGCGCAGCAATTTAGTCGCCGGCGATCAGCAGCTCGCGGATGTCCGATATCGCGATGAAAACGAGATGCAGGCGTTCGCGTTGGACCGCCGCCGCGAGTTCGCACGCAAGGGCTACCTCACCGATCGCGCGATCGGGTTTTGCTGGTGCATTAGCCGTGCGGTGCTCGAGCAGGTCGGAGCGCTCGACGAGCGCTACGCTTTCGGAAACTTCGAGGACGACGACTACTGCATGCGCGTGCGTGCTGCCGGCTACTGGATCTACGTCTGCGACGACGTCTTTATCCATCACTTCGGCAGCCGCTCGTTTGTTGCAAACAACGTCGACTATACGGCGACGATGAACGAGAATTGGGCGCGCTTCGCCAAGAAGTGGGGAATGAGCGGTCCGCTTCCGGCCCACGGATATCGCGGCGGGGAAGCCCACGCGCGTGGGTTCGTGCGCGCGGAACACTTTCTGCCGTTTCCGCCGGCGCGCGCACCGGTTGTGACGATGGAAGCTGCGCCTTCGGCGATGGAATCGGCGAGAGCCGTCTTCGGTGTCGCGGTTCGCAGTGAAGCGGACTGGAGTTTTGCCGCGCAGTTCGTGCGCCGCTTCGTCCTCGCGTTCAAAACCGGCGACGGGGTTGCGCTCTCGATCGGCGCCTTCGGTGAACCGCATGCGCACACGATTGCCGCGCGTGTCGAGCGAATCTTAGAGAAGGCCGACGTCTCGGTGGAGGCCTGCGCCGACATCGATATTTCCGACTACGACGACGAAGCGGAGTGGTCGGCGTTGACGAGCGACTCGCGATTCGTCGATATTGCTTCGCTTAGCGATCGCAGTCCGAGCGCACTCAAGCGGATGTTGGAGGCGTTGTCCCGATGAGGCGGCATTCGGTGCTTTCGCGCTTCGCCCCGTTCATCGAACCGGGACGATTTGCGCGCGTCGTGCAGGCGCCCTTTCTGCTCTCGGCGCGACTGCAACCCTCGTACTATCCGTGGGGCGAGGCGTGGCTCGACCTCGTGTTTGCCCGCGACGGTGAGTTTGCGCTTGTGCCGTTCGTGCAGATCGATCCCGCAATGATTCTCGTGCGTGAATCGAGTGCGATGATCTGGCCGTCGTGGCTTCCATTTGAGGAGCCGGCCCTCGAGGGCATCGAGGCATTGCTCGAGCCGTGGCTGATCTCGCATGGGTTGGTCAGCTCGCTCGATGAAGAAGCGATCGGTTTCTTCACCGACGACGCGCAACTGCGAGCAACGTTCGAAGCCGCGCGCGCGGCGCGGTTTCTTTGCGCCACGCCGGCCGAGGACGTCCTCGCCGACGCGGCGCCGTGCGTCTACGCGCAGCGCTACGCAAGTGGGCGACGCGTGGGCATTCGTTCCGCCGACGTAGCGCTCGGCGCCTCACTCCTCGCGCGTACCGCAAACACCGTGCACGCAGATCTCGGCGATGCGCAACGCAATGCGCTCGCGCAACAGTGGTACGGCATCGGGATATACGGCGAGTTGCCGAAAGCATCGTTCGACGTCTGGGTCGCAGGCGAAGGAAAAGCGGGTGCAACGGCCTCCATCGCGCTCGACGAGCCGTTCGCGGAGAGCGCGCAAGTCGACGTGGCGAGGCCAATCTTTCCGATGCTGGCTTGCTCGTTCGACGCGGCAGACGCGGCACCGGCCCGACGATTTTTTGTCCACGCTCGCGACCCGATTTTACGCGCGAGCCGATTGACGCCGGCCCCGGTGATCGGCGGTTCGACGGGCCGTATCGGCATCGTCATTCGCGATGATGGATTGATCGCGCCGGATGCCGACGTCGATGCAGCGCAGGCGCTGGCAGAGGCGCTGCGCGAGCAGGGATTCGATTCGCAGGTCGTGGTTGCCACGGCGGCTCGTGCCGAAGACTTCGACTTGATTCATTTGGTGGGACATCGCCATGTGCATCAGTTCGCATACATTCTCGACGAGGCAAAGCGCCGGGACGTCCCCGTCGTTGCGACCCCGATGTTCGACGATTTCGCGAACGAGTCGCTGTGGGGGACGGCGGCGATTCGGACGATGCTCTCCGGTTTGCGGGATGATGCGACGCAGCAGATGGTCGAACGCGGACTGGCGGAACGGCGTCTCCTCACGGATGGCGATTCCGAACGCGGAAAGCCTGCGTACGATGCCGGGCTTGTGCGCGCCATGTTACAACAGAGCCGTTCGGCGATCTTTGCTACCCGCGCGGAGGAAGCGGAAGTGCGCGCGCGGTTCGGCTTCACCGGGTCTTCGCGTATCGTGCCGAGCGTGCCGTCGCGAGCGATCGAACCCCAACCGGTGGGCGCGCTCTGCGGGTTGGATGAGTACGTGCTCGTGCACGCGTCGGTCGAGCCGCGCGCGAACCAGTGGATTTCAATGCGCGCCGCGGCCGCAATCGGGGCGGCTTGCGTGCTGGTTGGGACCGTCGAGAACGCGGAGTACTACCAGAGCTTGCTCGAGGCCGGCGGCAACAGCATGATTTGGCTGCCGCAAGAACAACTGACCCGCGGCCAACTCGAAGCGCTCTACGCCGGCGCCCGTGTGTATGCCGATTTGTGCTGGGCTGGGCATGGGGCGGCGCGCGCGGTTCGGGCGGCGAGCTATGGCGTGACGCCGGTGCTTTCGTCCGCGCTCCCATACGGGGAATTATGGGCGGAACTGACCGGCGCCGCCGACCCGGCCTCCCTCGACAGCGCCGTAGCGGTGATGCGGCAGGCCTGGATGCGAGCCCCGGCCGTGGGGTTCCAGATTGCCGATCGGACCGCGGCGCTCTGCGATCCGCTAAGCTCGCTGCAGGCCGTGCTAGGGGCCTATGCGGAAGCGGCCGGGGTTAAGAAGGTGTGAGCACCCTCTTAAGGTGCCCGATTGAACGGGTTTTCCCTAATGTTGGTGGGCCCGTGGGTCGAAAACCCTAGAAGCGGGAGAAGGATTGTAAACATGGACGTTCAGACCGTCGCCGCGGCCGCTTCGGGCCAAGGCGAGGGGCTACCCCAAACTCAGGAGGTTGCTGCTGCGCCACAGGCGCCGGCGACCTCTTCTAGTCCGTCCGGCGGCCCGCAGCCCAAGCCCGTTGACCAATCAACCATCGCGGCCGCGGTCGCAAAAATCTACAATGTTTCGTCAGGCTCCGGTCAAGCACAGGCGCTCGACATCTCCTATAAGTACGTCCCCGAACTTCAGTTGGTCGTAACCGTCTTCACCAATCCGCAGACGGGCGCAGAGGTCGCGCAATTTCCGCCGCAAGAGCTGATCGGACTGGCTGAGTTCTTCGACCAAGTCGACGGCGTCACACTCGATCGGAAGGTTTAACACCCCATGTCAAGTGACGGCAGCACCGTCTACGGCACCAACGTCGCACCAATCTCGTTTCCCGGCATTGTTTCGGGCATTGATTATAACGAGATCATCGACAAGCTGACGCAGCTGAGCCTTGCGCCGACGACGCAACTCAATGCGCAGATGGCAACGTTGAACAATGCCAATACCGAGCTGATCAAAATCAACAATTTGCTCCAGTCGGTGCAAAATGCGCTTGGGAACCTTTCGAATCCCAATCTGTTTTCGACCTACCAAGCGAGTTCCGGCGACACGTCGGCGCTGACGGCCACGGGCATTCCCGGCGTTACCGCGACGCCCGGACTCTATACGATCGAAAGCGTCAAGGCCGCGACCAATACGTCGATTCTCTCGAGCGCGACCGCGGGACACTCGATCACGGATAACATTACGAGCGGCACGTACGCCGGTGACGCGTCGGATACCGTGCCCCTTGCCTATTCGTACGCTCGTGTGGTGCCCAGTAACGGCAGCACCGGCGAAGGCTCGGTGACGGTCGACGGCGTTTCGATATCGTACAACGTCGATTCGCAATCGCTGGACCAGGTTCTGGCGAACATCCAGACGCAGGTTCGCGCGCATGCCGATGCCGGCTTCCTCGCGACACTCATCAACGGCGTCGTCGAGTTCAAGTCGACCGATCAGCAAATTTCGCTTGGCAGCAACCAGGATCAAGGTAATCTGCTTAACGTCCTGCAGTTGAGTAACGCGCAGCTGATCAACAGCGGCGCCAGCGGCTTGATTGAGGGCACGGCCAACGTCGGCGGCATCAATCCTGACGCAGACTTTAACTCCGGGGACGCCGCAGGCTTCGTGACGCCGGTGACGGCCGGCACGTTCACGATCAACGGCGTGAAGATCACCGTCTCTGCGGACGAGAACCTGAGCGATGTGCTGAGCGCGATAAACAGCAGCACAGCCGGGGTTGCCGCTGT
>PMUE01000044.1:0-9563 GCA_003167055.1 Vulcanimicrobiota bacterium
TGATCGAACTTGAAGTCGCCGGTGTGGAAGATCGTGCCGACCGGCGTCCGCAGCGCGAGCGCACACGCGCCCGAGACCGAGTGATTGATGTGGACGAATTCGGTTTCAATCGCGCCGTACCGTACGCGGTCGCCCGGTTCCACGACGACGAAGTCGATGTCGCCGAATTTGTGCTCGCGCGACTTGGCCTTGATCAGCGCCACGGTAAGGGCCGTCCCGACGATCGGGATGTGCGGAAACTCTTTGATGAAATACGGGATGCCGCCGATGTGATCTTCATGGCCGTGCGTAACGAGCACGGCGCGCAATTTGTGCGCGCGTTCTCGGACGTAAGTGAAGTCGCTAATGACGATATCGACCCCGAACATCTCTTCATCGGGGAACATGAGCCCGCAGTCGACTACGACCAGGTCGTCGTTGGTCTCGATGACCGTCATGTTACGGCCGATTTCGCCACAGCCCCCGAGCGGGACAATGCGAACGTATGGCTCGTCGGGCGGAGCGGGAACGATGAGGGTATCGGGGTTCAAACGGCCGGCACTTTCCGCGCGCCGGGGCGCGCGTGATGGAAACTCATGCTCGACCGATACCTCGCGCGGGTCGCCCTGACCTCGCTCGTCCTCACCGCCACGCTTGCGGCCGCCTCGCCGCCGCCCAAGCCGGTTCCGACATGCCCAGCCTCGCTGCGTACGCGTTACTCAGCGCGCGCATTGCGGCGAATCCGCATTTTGCTGCAGCTCCGACTCCTCGAAGCGCACCGCGACCGGCTGATCGCCGCCCAAGCTGCCATCCAACACCAGGTCAGCATCGATCGGATTCTCGCCGAGCCGGATGATGCCGCGGTCCTCGCGCAAGGCTCAAACGATGCGCGCCTGAAACATTTGCGCTTGGACGGCACTAGCATCTGCTGGTAGCCGACAACGATGCTTTACGGAGAGAGGGCCCTCATGGCTGTCGATACCTCGCCCAAGCAAGATGGACTAAAAGTCGCATTGGATACGGTCGTTGCGCCGCAGGCGGCGTTTCAATCGATCCGCGTTGCGCCCACCTGGGGATGGGCCTTCCTGATCGTTTTGGTCCTGTTCGCTCTCGGAAGCTACCTTATAACACCAGCCAACATACACGCGCTCACGGCCGATTGGCCCAACGTGGTCGCGCAAAGCCCGGCGCTCTCCGGGTTGAGTGCGGACCAGCAGCAAGCGCAGTTGCAGGTTGCGATCAAGGTCAGCGCTTACGCGTGGATCTTTGTGCTCATTGCCGTGCCAATCTATCTCGTGATCGCGACCGTCCTCTACCTCATCTTCGATAAAATCGGGCACGGTGACGGGTCGTTCGGAAAATACTGGGCCGCGGCGACCAACGTTTCTATTGTCGCCGGCCTCGGCAATGTCGTGACGGGCGTCATCACCATGATTCGGGGCGCCGACAGCTTCAATAGACCAATGGAGGTCATCACCGCGATGCCGTCGCTGGCGCTGGTGGCCCCGCAGGCGGGACCAAAGCTGGTGGCGATTCTCGGGTCGGTCACGCCGTTCTCGCTTTGGGCGATTGTGCTCGGGTATCTCGCGCTGCGCGAGGTCGGGCGCGTGTCACAGATCCCAGCGTGGCTCGGCACCATTGCCGCATTTCTCGTTCCGGTCCTCATTGGTGCTGCCTTTGCTCGCTGAGAGGTCCTGATGCTTCGCCGCGTTCTGTTCCGCGTCGCATTCGTCGGTGCGCTCTCATTGGCTCCGCAGGCGGCCTCGGCTGCGCCGATGACGCTGCCCGATGCAATCGCGTACGCGCTCAACCACAGTCCGACCGTGGCGCAGCAATACGCGGCGGCTCGAGCCGCCGAGCATGCGCTCGCGCAGCAACGCGCGATCGCCTACCCTACCGTCAACGGCGAACTCGAGAACTCGGTCGGGAAGAGCGCGAACTACGGCGGACAATATGCGGCAATCGGCATTCCGGTGCAGAATATCTACAGCCAGAATACCGCGCAGATTGGGACGAACTACACGCTGGATACCGGCGGCCTTTCGTTCCTGCAGCTCGCGTCGGCCCGTGCCTCGGCTGCGCAAGCTGAGGAGACGCTCGTCAGTACCGAAAATCAGGTGGCAACCAACGTGACGAACGCGTTTTACGCCGTCGTGCAAAAGCAAGCCATCGTCGACGTCGATGCCTCCGACCTGCAGTACCNNCCAGACCGTACTCGTTGATGCAGCCAAAGCCAAAGAGCACGCGGGCATGGCCGCCGGCGTGGACGTGATGCGCGCGCAAGTGAATCAAACCAAGAGCGCCTCGACTCTGGTGGGAGGAAAGGCCGACGTCGACGATGCGCGGGAAGATCTGGCGCAAACCATCGGCGCCTCGCTCGATCAATCGTTCCTTTTTCCGAAAGCCATTGCTGAGCCAAAGCTGCCGTCGCAGTCCGTTGACACGCTCGAAGATATCGCCCTCAACGCGCGCCCCGATGTGTTGGCTGCTCGGAACGGTGTAGCTGCGGCGGAACTCACGCGAAAAGGCTGGGATCGCGAGCTCTTTCCGACGGTGCAAATCGGCGCGGCATTCGGAAATCAACTTTCGACGATTCAGTACAATCAATTCGGTCAGCCGGTCGCCCATGCAAGCGGCACGCCCGGCTTTTGGTCGCTCGGCGCGCTATCGATCTTCACTCTGCCACTCGTTGACTACGGTCAGCGTCACAGCGAACGCGTCAATGACGACGCCCAACTCGTTTCGGCGCAGCGCGCGCTCGACCAAACCCGCACGCAAGTGCAGATCGACATCCGCCAGACCTATCGCGCCGCTGCGACCGCACTCGCGCAGCTCGGTCTCGCGCAAGAGGAGTCGCGGCTCGGCGTCGAGTCGGCCCGCGTCGCGCAGCTGCAATACGCGCACGGGCTCATCGCGCTCTCCGATGTCATTCAAGCGCAGCAACAGTCGGTCACGGCGCAGTCCGATCTCGTGGCCGCGCGCGTTTCATATATCAACGCGATCGTAAAACTTCGCGTCTCGCTCGGCACCTACACGGCGCAGAGCGCGGTAGCGGACCTATGAGAAGGAGTTCCAAGCGCTCATGAACCGCACGCGCAATGCCATCATCCTCGTCGTGGCGCTGCTCATCGTTGTCGTCTTCGCCGTCGTAGCCTCCCGTCAAAACCACGGCTCGACGACGCCGGTTAAGTTGCAGAAGGTCGCATACACAGCGTTTACCGTGAAGCTTCCCGAAAACGGCGTCGTGATGAACTCCACAACCGTCACCGTGCCGACGCTCGTCGGCGGAAACATCGGCGAGATTTACGCGAAGGCCGGGATGCATGTCGGTGCCGGCGAATTGCTCGCCACCATCGAAAATCCCACGCTTGAATACAATGCGGCAAGCTCCCAGGCCGATTACACCAATGCGGTGGCCAACGTGACCACCGCGCGTGTCCAGGAGCAGAATGCTCGCGTCCAATATCAGGCGCAGGTCGATACGAACAAGAGCGCTCTCGACGAGGCACGACGTGTTTACGATGCCGATGCTTCGCTCTTAGCGCAGAAGGCCATTGCACGCAGTCAGGTCGACGCTGATAAAGCCAAACTCGAGCAAGCCCAGGTCGCGTACGATCAGGCCGTAGCGCAGCTCAAGCTCGGCGCGGTCTCGGGCTACGGGATGGACAGCGTCCAGGCGGCGCAGGCCAATGCCCAAAAGACCAAGATTATCAACGCGCAGAATCAGCAGCAGGTCGCGTTCACGCGCATCACCGCACCGATGAGCGGCATCGTACAGACGATAGCCGCGGAGAGTGGCAACGCGCTGCGGTCGCTGCAGAACGGTGACGCGGTGACGGCCGGGCAGACCCTCTTCACGATTGCCGCCGACAATCACTACGTCGTCAAGGCCCAAGTCGACGAGCAAGATATCATCAACGTGCACGTCGGACAAGCGGCGAACATCACCGGACAGGACTTCCCCGGTCACGTCATTCGCGGCCACATTGTTCGCATCGATCCGGTTGCGCAAAAATCGTCGGATGCGTCGAGCACGGCCATGCAGGTACTTACGACGATCGCGCTCGACAGCTCGCCGCCGTTCTTAAAAGACGGCATGAGTGCCGACGTCGATATCATCACGAGCAACGTCCCGCACGTGATCGCGATTCCGACCGAGGCTGTCAGCAAGAATGGGACCACTTCGTACGTCTACGTCGTACAAGGCGGCGTTGCCAAGAAGCGCACGGTCACATTAGGACGCGCGGGCGACAGTACGACGATGGTGACGTCCGGCCTCGCGCCTGGCGACGTGATCGTCGGGGCAAAGGTGCCGGGCCTGATCGACGGCGCACGCGTAACGCCGCTGCCGTCGACCTCGCCGGCCGGCTCTCCGCCCAGCTAATATGAGCCGCATCCTCGCGTATCTCGTCGAAGCATGCCAGTCGTTGTGGCGTAACCGGACGCGTTCGATCCTCACGATGCTCGGCATGATCATCGGAAGTGCATCGATCATCACGGTTTTCGGCCTAAGCAAGGCGACAACGAGCGGTATCGAGGGCACGTTCCACTCGTTCGGCACATTTCCGATTGTGGTCCAGGTCGACCCGTCGCAAACCTACCCCGAACGCGCACAACTTCGCTACAGCGACGCGGCCCGCGTCGCCGCCGATCTTGGCTCGACGGTGTTGGCAGTCGAACCCGACTTTACGCGAACGTGGAAAGTAAGCTACGGCAGCGTCAGCGATCACCTCTCGGTCTCGGCAGCGGGGGTCTATCCAAACGATGATTCGTTGACGATGGCCGCCGGCCGCAAACTCGACGCCCAGGACGTGGACTCCGCCGCGCGTGTCGTCGTCGTCTCGCAGAGCGTCGCAGATCGGTTCTTTCCGAATCACGACGCGATCGGAAAAGCGCTCACCATGAACGGCGGGCGCTACACGGTTGTTGGGGTCTACAACCCGATTACGTCACCATTCATCACCGCGCTGAGCGGCAACGACTTCATCGCGGTTCCGTTCTCGACGTACTATCGAGCGGTAAACGAGCCCCCCGACGACTTTTCGATCTATCCCGCTCCCGGCTTCACCGCAGATATGCTGCGCGATCAAATCGTTGCGTCGCTCCAACACGTCCATGGCGCCCAGGCACAGTACCAAGTCATCGACGGGGCAGGCTTCTTAAAAGGCTTTGATGACGTCCTGAATATCGCCGGAACGAGCCTCGCCGCGATTGGTACCGTCGCGCTCATCGTTGCCGGCATCGGCATCATGAACATTATGCTCGTCACCGTGACCGAACGTACCCGCGAGATCGGCATTCGCAAGTCGATCGGTGCAAGCCGCCGCGACATCATTCTGCAATTTTTGATGGAGGCGGTCGTGCTGGCGCTCATCGGCGGGGGCATCGGAATGCTGCTCGGGATCGGCTTCACGGCGCTCGGCTCCTACGCGTTGAGCAAGCAGCTAGGCGATCTGGTGGTGCCCTACGTGCTCGTCGTCTCGATTGCCCTTGGGTTTTCCGGCGCCGTCGGCATGCTCTTCGGGCTTTACCCGGCGTATCGTGCAGCTGCGCTCGATCCGATCGAGGCACTCCGCTCGTGATGTACTTTGAGGAAGCCTTGCGCGTGCTCGTTGCCAATAAGATGCGCACGTTTCTCACGACGATCGGACTGATTATCGGCGTGTTCGCGGTTATTAGCATCGAGGTCCTCGGGCATAGCATGGCCGGCTCGATTAGCGAAACGCTGGGGGCACTTGCCGACAATTCCTTCGTCGTCTTTCCCGGGTCATTTCAAGGCAACTTCGAGCGCGCGGCGATGCGCCTGTCGGATTTGAGCAATATCGTGGCCACAGTCCCCAACGTAGCGACTGCCGTGCCGATCGGCGGTCAGCGAGAATTGGTGCGCTACGCCCACAATGTCGGGCGATTCACCCTCTCTTCCGATTCGAATCCGCCGTTCGCGAATCTCCCGCTCGCTTACGGGAGCTATCTCAGCGACGACGATATCGCAAACGCACGCGATGTCGGCGTGATCAGCTGGCGGGCGTATCAGCGACTCTTCCCCGCCGGCGGCGACCCGACCGGCGAAAGCATCTATGCCGGCACGCATCGCTACGTCGTCGTGGGCGTCCTCGCTGAGCCGCGGCGCGGCGTGCTCAACGTCAACTTCGGCGGCGACGTCTCGATCCCGTACACGACGTACGTTCGCGAATTTGTCCATGGTGACCGCATCTTCGCGGCGCGCTTTACGGTCCGCGATTCGTCGACGATTCCGCAAACCGAGGTCGCGGTCATCAAGCGGATCCGCGAGTTGCGCCAGGTCGCCAAGGACGTAACCTATCAAACGTTCGACAAAGCTGCATTTACGGGCGGAGTCAACTCGATCTTCACCGCCGTGACCATCGTCGTCGCGCTGATCGGTGCCGTCTCGTTGATCGTCGCCGGGATCGGCGTGATGAACATCATGCTGGTCTCGATCAATGAGCGTACCCGGGAGATCGGCACACGCAAGGCGATCGGCGCCCGCCGAGGTCAGATCTTGTGGCAGTTTCTCATCGAAGCCGCCCTGCTGAGCAGCTTTGGATGCTTCGTCGGCATGGCACTCGGGCTCATTGCGGGCGGAACGATCAACAATGTTTACATCGTGAAGCTCACCGGCTATACTGCGGCACCGCCGTATCTCCAAGCGTTCTTGATCACGATCGCCTTTGCAGCGATCGTGACGTTCGCGTTCGGTCTTTATCCGGCGTTCCGCGCCGCGTCACTTGATCCGATCGAAGCATTGCGCTATGAGTAGTGCGCTTGCCCTCGATCTCGCGCAGATCACCAAGACCTACAAGAGCGGTTCGCTCGAAGTTCCCGCATTGCAAGGCGTCGATCTGCGCGTCGAGCGCGGCGAATACGTGGCAATCATGGGTCCGTCCGGCTCGGGAAAATCGACGATGATGAACATCATCGGCTGCCTCGACCGCCCGACCACCGGTAGCTATCATCTCGACGGCGAAGACGTTTCGCGCTTAGATGATAACGCGCTTGCCACGATCCGCTTGCGCAAACTCGGCTTCGTGTTTCAGGGCTTCAACCTGCTGGCGCGCACCGACGCACTCAAGAACGTCGCGCTTCCGCTCTTCTACGCGGGTATCGGCGCGCGCGAGCGCGACCGGCGCGCAATGGCGACGCTTCAAGAAGTTGGGCTTGCCGACCGCGCCCGCCACAAGCCTAGCGAACTGTCGGGCGGTCAGCAGCAGCGGGTCGCTATCGCTCGGGCTCTCGTCAACGATCCGGCGGTTCTGCTGGCCGACGAGCCGACCGGAAACCTCGACACGCGGACCAGCGCCGACATCATGTCGCTCTTTGATGCCTTGCATGCCGGCGGCCGGACGATCATCATGGTGACACACGACGAAAGCATTGCCCGTAACGCGCGGCGCATCGTGCGACTGCTCGACGGCCGGATCGTGGCCGACGACGCCGTGGCAGGCGACCGCTCTTTTACAAGTTTTTGAGGAACGCCCCGAAACCAACCGTCGTTCTCAGGGTAGGAAAAACCCAAAATAATCGTCGTTAGATCGGAAGAATGGTGAGAAATCGTTTCATGCCGACGGTGATCGTCGGCCTCCTGGGCGCCGTAATCGGCAGCTTCGTCATGATGCTCTACGCGAGCACGCACTTTAGCAATGTGGCCGGCCCCAACCACACACCTCCCGCGGTTGCCGCCGCGCCGCTGAGCGGCGTAAGCGACCAAGATCGGATCGTCAGTGCGGTCAAGCGCACCAAAGCATCGGTGGTAGCAATCACCGAGACCATCAACGGCCAGGAAGTCGTGCTCATTGATCCCATGATCCAGCAGTTCTTCGGGCAGCAAGGACCGGGCATCGTCCAGCACTACAAGGGCCAAGCCTCGGGCTCGGGATTTGTCTACGACGGGAAGGGCGACATCGTCACCAATGCGCACGTCGTCAATCCGCCCAGCGGCGCCAAACTCTCGAACCTCACCGTGATCTTCGCCAACGGCGATCACGTGCCGGCCCATGTTGTGTCCGCGAACATCGGCGCCGACCTCGCCGTCATTCGCGTTGATAACTACAAGCGACTACCTCCGGCCCTTGGCCTGGCCGATTCCGACAAGCTCGAACAAGGCCAATGGGCGATCGCGATCGGCGAGCCGTACGAGCTTCAGCAGACGGTCACGCTCGGCGTTGTGTCGGGCTTCCAGCGCGAGGAGAAAGTCGGCGCCGAAGGCGGCGGCAACGGCTACTACGACTTCAAGGGTCTATTGCAGACCTCGGCGCCGATCAACCCGGGCAATTCAGGCGGCCCGTTGATCGACATCGACGGCAGTGTCATCGGCGTCAACCAACTCACCGACGAAGCGGCACAGGGCATCGGCTTCGCGATCCCGTCGAACATCGTGCGCTCGGTCGTGCCGCAACTGCTCAGCAATCCGGGCTTCCATCAGGGCACCGACACCGGCTTCGCCGGTTTTGCTCCGGTTGATTTGACCACCGGCTTGCGCAACCAGATCGGGTACAGCGGCCAAGGCGGCCTGGCGGTCGTTCAAGTCGAGCCGGGCACGCCCGCCGACAAGGCCGGGCTTGAGCCGGGTGACGTGGTCCTCCAGGTCGACGGCAAGCCGGTGACCACCGCCGACGCGCTGCGTAAGTACATCGCCTCAAAGAAACCGGGCGATACGCTGCGCCTAGACGTCTGGTCACAGGGCGTCAAGAAGTTCGTCGCCGTCACCCTCGAGGAGCGGCCGGCCGAACAAGTCGGCGCCCCATCCCAAGGCCAAGGCCCCTGATCTAAAGCCCAAACCAAAGGAAGCGACCGTCAGGCGACCTGTGAAGCGAGCTTAAACAAGAAAGGCGAGCGGAGCAGGTTGCCTTGGGGTCGCTTCCTTTGTAGAGGCTGGTCCTGCAACCCGCCTCTGCGCTTTTGGGTTAGAAACAACAGACCTGTCCATCGTGTATGATGGTCGGGTACTACACCTGCGTAAGCCCATAAGCGGCAAGGCAGATCTTCACCCTCGCTTCGTTTCCCCGAATCCACGTGAGCGCGGCACTTACCTCGGTGCGCTACTCGCCTCGGCTAAGGTTACGGCGAGTGCTGCAAGAGAAGCTGGTCCAGAGCTTCGCAGAATAATCGAGAGGCAAGAAATTTATGGCTAAAGTGGTCGGTATCGACCTTGGCACGACCAATTCGGTCGTCGCCGTGATGGAGGGCAGCTCGCCCGTCGTCATTCCAAATTCCGAAGGGTCGCGCACGACCCCGTCGGTCGTCGCATTTACGAAGACCGGCGAACGTCTCGTGGGCCAACTTGCGAAGCGTCAAGCGATCACCAATCCCGATCGCACGATCTCTTCGATCAAGCGCCACATGGGCGAGAGCGATTATCACGTGAAGATCGACGGCAAGGATTACACGCCGCAAGAGATCAGCGCGATGATCCTTCAGAAGCTCGTCAACGATGCGAGCAACTATTTAGGCGAACGCGTCACCAAAGCGGTGATCACCGTTCCCGCATACTTCAACGACGCACAGCGTCAGGCGACCAAGGACGCCGGCAAGATCGCAGGACTCGACGTGCTGCGCATCATCAACGA
>PMUE01000044.1:9601-9801 GCA_003167055.1 Vulcanimicrobiota bacterium
ACCAACGGCGACACGCACTTGGGCGGCGACGACTACGACAACCGCGTCGTAGATTGGCTCGTTTCCGAATTCCGTAAAGAGCAAGGCATTGATCTGTCCAAAGACAAGCAAGCGATGCAGCGTCTTACGGAAGCTGCCGAAAAGGCGAAGATCGAGCTGAGCTCGGTCGTAACCACAACGATCAATCTGCCGTTCATCAC
>PMUE01000035.1 GCA_003167055.1 Vulcanimicrobiota bacterium
ACGGGATCATCCACTGGTCGATCTGATTTTGCCCGTAATACGACTGCCAGTTCACAATGCCGGCGCCGGCGACGATCGCCTTGAAGCGCGTGGTCTGTGTCTCGGCCCACATCGCCATGTAGCCGCCGTAACTCCAGCCGAAGAGGCCGAGACGATTTGGATCGATCGGCGCTTGCGCGATCGCCGCATCCAGGCCGGCGAGATCGTCGCGCCAATCGCCGTAGCCGAAGTCCTTGATGTTCGCTCGTTCGAACGTCTCGCCTTGACCGTAGCTGCCGCGCGGGTTCGGTTCGTAGACGAAATAGCCGCGCGCCGTCACCGCCGCGGTGAAACGCGAGTCGTACGCCGGCGTGAATTCGGAGGACGGCCCGCCGTGGATCATCGTGATCATCGGATACTTCTTCGCCGGATCGAATTGCAGCGGATAGATCAACCAGCCTTGCACGGTGTACGGATCGCTCTTCCACGAAAGCGACACTGCTTTACCCGAGAGGTTGGGGACCGATGCATTGGCGGTCGTGACTTGACGCAGCGTCGCCGGTGCGCCGGCCCAAATTTCGGCCGGCATCGAAAACGACGTGCGAACTACGGCGATGTCGCCGCCCTTGGCGATCGACAGACTGCGCAGGCTTTCGCTACCGCCAAGCACGGTCGTCGTCGTTCCGGCGCTTGGATCCAGATACAGCAGGTGCAACGTGCCCAGCACGTGGGCTACGAGCACGATACGGTGCGCCTGCGTCCAGTGCAGGTCCGCGACGTTGAACTTTGCGTCCGGCGTCGCATCGACCGACGTGCCGTCGTTGGCATCGACGATGTAGACGTCGCCGCCAACCGGCCCGAAGTCGCTCATGATCCCACCCACGACGGCGATCTTCAAACCGTCGGGCGACCATTGCGGGTCGTTGATTTGAAATTTCGGCGCGAGGAGATCGTGCAGCGAACCGCCGGCAGCCGGCACGGTCGCGAGCTTCGCGATCCACCAATTGTTGTCGCCGTTGCCGCGTGCGTAGGTGCACGCAAAGCGCGACGAATCCGGCGACCACGCGTATTCGTACACATAATCGACGCCCGGCGTCACGAGCGTCAGCGCGCCGCTGTTTGCATCGACGGTGGTGATCTGCTGCTCGTCGGTAACGCTGCCGATCACGCCGACGTCGCGCGCGCCGGCCGAGGTTGCACCGGCGAGCCGATGCGGATGCGCGATGTAGAGAAACGCCAGATACTTGCCGTCAGGCGACCAGCTCAGACGCTGCGGCAATCCGCCCAGTGCGGCAAGCAGATGCACGCCGGTCCCATCGGCGGCAGCAACATATAACGACGAACGGCCCTTCGTCCGCGCGTCGGAAAGAAACGCGAGGCGCGCGCCGTCCGGCGACCATACCGGAGACATCGCTTCGGCCTTCGCTGCGCCGCGAATGCGCAGCTCGGTGCGGCGCTGCGTTGCCAGGTTTTCGACCCAGACGCTGTTAGCGTGATGAAATGTCTGCTGCCAGGCGACGCGCGTGCCGTCGGGCGAGATCGCGACGTTGCTGTAATCGGTCAGACTATCGGTGGTGCGCAAGACGTCGCGCATCGAGGGCGCGGCCTGCGAAAGCACCGTGCACGAAAGAGTTAACGCTATCATGAGCGCTGCGAAACGAAGGCTTAACGTCATGCCGCCGATGATACGCCCGAGAGCACGCGATAGCATGCTACAGTGAACCAAGCGCGCACGCGCCAAGTAGCCTATAAATTTATCAATAGGCTATATTGACATGTGCTTGGCAAACTTTGTATAAGGGTATATCAGTCCAAGGATCAAATGCAAGCCATCCAATTGCATCGATCCAATGATTGAAATGAGCGGTCCAATGATGAAGGAGTCCGAGTTGAACACGAACGAGCGCTGGGCAGGTGTGGAACGCCCGTATACTCGCGATGATGTGCGAAAGCTTCAAGGCAGCGTAGTCGTCGAGCAGACGCTGGCGCGCCTCGGCGCCGAGCGCTTCTGGTCGCTGCTTCAGGAGCCACAGGCGACCGCCGGCCTGGGAACGATGACGGGCGGGCAAGCGGTGCAGGCCGCAAAGGCCGGGCTCAAAGTAATTTATTGCAGCGGCTGGCAAGCCGCCGCCGATGCAAACAGCTCGGGCAACGTCTATCCGGACCAAAGTCTCTACCCGGTCAACAGTGTGCCGCAACTCGTCAAGCGCATCAACAGTGCGCTGCAGCGCTACGATCAAGTCGAAACCGTTGAAGGCCGTGGAACGCCCGAGAACTTTTTGCCGATCATTGCTGACGCGGAAGCCGGATTCGGCGGACCGCTCAACGTCTTTGAACTCACCAAAGCCATGATCGAAGCCGGCGCCGCGGGCGTGCACTTGGAAGACCAGCTCAGCTCGGAGAAAAAGTGCGGCCATCTCGGCGGCAAAGTGCTGATCCCGACGCAACAAGCCGTACGGCACCTGATTGCGGCGCGACTCGCGGCCGACGTGCTTAATGTGCCCACGGTTATCATCGCGCGCACCGATGCGCAAGCCGCGACGCTCATTACCAGCGACGTCGATCCGATCGACCGCGAGTTCATCACCGGCGAGCGCACACCCGAGGGCTTTTACCGCACGCGTGAAGGCGTCGATGCGTGCATCGCGCGCGGCCTTGCCTACGCGCCGTACGCCGATCTGCTCTGGATGGAAACGTCNNGCGTCGATCGCCGCCTATCGCGAAGATCTCAACGCGTTGGGCTACAAGTTCCAGTTCATTACGCTGGCCGGTTTCCACGCGCTCAACTACAGCTTCTTCGAGCTGGCGCGCGACTTCAAGGATCGCGGAATGTCGGCCTACGCCGAGTTCCAGCAACTCGAATTTGCGGCTGAATCGGCCGGCTACACCGCCACGCGCCATCAGCGCGAGGTGGGCACGGGCTACTTCGACGAAGTGGCGCAGACGATCAGCGAGGGCCAATCCTCGACGACCGCGCTGCACGGCTCGACCGAAGCCGAGCAGTTCTATAGCAACGGTCATGCCAATGAGGTTCTGAACGTCTGATATGAACGTCGCGCCCGCAGGTTTCGCTGTCGAGCGAGACCTGCCGGCTGGGTTCGCGGAGTTCTACCTGCCGCTGCACGAGCGGTTTACACCGGAGCAGCAGCGTCTCGCCCACGAGCGAGTCGAGCGGCTTGCGCGTGCACACCGAGGCGACCTCCCGAACTATCGGCCGGCATCGCAAGCCACCAGCACGGACTGGCACATCGAGTTGCCCGCCTGGTGCCAAGATCAACGCAATCAAATGACCGGTCCCGCCGACGATGCGGAATTGGTCGTCAAGTTGCTCAACTCGGGTGCGCCCGGCGTGATGCTTGACCTCGAAGATTCGATGGCCAACACCTGGGAGCACCTGATGCTCGGCCAATCGAACCTGGTGCCCGCGCTCTACGGCGAGCTGACGTACGAAGATCGCAAGCGTGGCGGCACGGTTGGAATCAAACCTTCGCCGACGGTTATCTGGACTCGCGTCCGCGGCTTACACCTCAACCAAGCCGGCATCTACCCCGGGACGTTGACCTCGGCATCGCTGTTCGACTTGGCGCTCCTCGTCTATCAAGTCGATTTCGCGCGGCTCAAGCATCCGCTGAGCATCTACATTCCGAAGTCCGAATCGGCCGAGGAAGCGCTGTGGTGGCGCGACGTCCTGCAAGCGCTGGCCGAAAGCAAAGGACAGCCGAAGGACGCGATAAAGTGCATGGCGCTCGTCGAGGCGCACCCGCTCGCGTACGAGCTTGAAGAGTTCGCCTACAATTTGCGGGAGCATCTGCTAGGGCTCAACTTAGGGCGTTGGGACTACATGGCGAGCTTGATCCATTTCAACTTCGAGGATCCGGCCTGGGTCTTACCGGATCGCAATACGATTCCGCACGACGTTCCGTTCTTTCAGAACTTGCGACTCCTCATTCCCTCGATCTGCCACAAACATGGAATGCTGGCGATCGGCGGGATGACCGCGCTGTACCCGAGTCGCGAAGATCCCGAGCTCAACGCGCGCGCGCTCGCGGTTCTCGAGCAGGACAAGAAAAACGAGGCGACCTGCCTGATGGACGGTGCCTGGACTGGCCATCCGGATCAAAACGAAATCGCCGTCGCGCAATTCCCAAACCCGAATCAACTCGCGAGCTTCAAACCGCAGTTCGATTCGCAGCCGGATCTGCGGCCCTCGGTCGCGGGCGTGGGCAAGACGACCGAACAAGGCACGCGCGCCGCGGTGCGCACCGTCATCCGCTACCGCAACGGCTTGCTCAATGGGCTTGGCGCGAGCCTGCTCGACGGCTACATGG
>PMUE01000248.1 GCA_003167055.1 Vulcanimicrobiota bacterium
ACGTCGCCAAGTACTTCGCGATTCTGCCCGCGATGTTCGCGACCGCGTATCCGGCAATGAACGAACTCAACATCATGCGCCTCTCGACGCCGCAGAGCGCAATTCTTTCGGCGGTCATCTTCAACGCGCTGATCATCATCGCGTTGATCCCGCTCGCATTGCGGGGCATTGCATATCGCCCTCTTGGTGCGAACGTCGTACTGCGAACCAATGTCCTCGTCTACGGGCTGGGCGGCATCATCGTGCCGTTCATCGGGATCAAGCTCATCGACGTGATCTTGGCCGCACTTCATCTAACGTAAGGTAGAGATGCTTCATGGCAAACATACAAAAAATCAAGGATAATACGCTCAAGCATCTCGGCACGTCGGTGATGTACACCATCGTTACCGTGGTCGCGTTCGGTCTGATCTACCCGCTCGTGATGACCGGGGTCGCCCAGTTGATCTTCCCGTATCAGGCCAACGGATCGATGGTCTACGCGAACGGCAAGCCGGTCGGCTCGGCGATTATCGGACAACTCTGGACCAAACCGCAATACTTTCACGGCCGCCCGTCGGCCGCCGGCAAAGGCTACGATCCGACCAACACCGGTGCGACCAATCTCGGCCCGACCTCGAAAAAACTGATCGATTCGACCAAAGCGACGATTGCCGCGCTCAAGAAAGAAAACCCCGACGCTACCGGCCCGATTCCGATGGATCTGGTAACGTCGAGCGGCAGTGGCATCGATCCGGACATCAGTCCCGAAGGCGCCTACTATCAGGCGCCGCGCGTGGCAAAGGCGCGGAGTCTTCCACTCACCACGGTGAACGCGCTGATCGCGCGCACGATCACGCCGCGCACCTTCGGCATTCTCGGCGAACCGCGCGTCAACGTTTTGCAGCTAAATATGGCGCTCGATAACTTGCATTAGGCATCGTCGTCGCCGTCATCGATGATCGCCTTCGGACGAGCGAGCACGAGCAGCTCGCGCGCTCCGTTGTCGAACAGGCGGCGCGCGAATGAATTGCGCGCGGGCCAACGTGGGGCGCGATGCGTGCCGCCGATGGCAATATCCGTCTGTGGTCTCGAGCGAGCGATCTCGAGCAGCCGTTTCGCGGCGTCGTCGACGCCGCGCTCATCCACCCAATCGATGTTGAGCACCCGTGTCGCGCGCTCGAACTCCATCACCATCGCTTCGTCGACCCGGTCGCGCCGCTCGGCGATGTGGGCCACGGCAAAATCGACCTCGAGCCGGGCCGCCATGCGCGAGGCTTTGCGTAGCAACAAAAGATCCTCGCGACGCCCCACGACCGAGAGCAAGATTCGGTCGAACGGCGCAGCGATCCGCTCGCGGGTTTCGGCGCGTAGCACTTCGCGGATCGCGAGCTCGCGCAGCGCCGCAAGATTTTCCATGCGGAAGAAGTTTGAGAGCGCAGGCTCGATGCGTTCCGGTGGATAGATCTTTCCGGCACGTAGGCGCTCGCGCAACGCATCCGGCGACACATCGATGAAGATCACCTCATCGGCCAAGGAAAGAATGGCATCGGGCAGCGTTTCGCGCACGATCGTGCCGGTGAGCCGGTAGACCGCGTCACTGAGCGCCTCGAGGTGTTGAATGTTGAGGGTGGTGATGACGTCGATCCCCGCGCGCAAGAATGCGAGCACGTCGAAAAAGCGTTTCGGGGCAAGCGAACCGGGGGCGTTGGTGTGCGCGAGCTCGTCGACCAATACGACGCGCGGTTTGCGCGCGAGGATCGCTTCGCGATCCATCTCGGTATAGGTGATGCCGTCGGCCTGTACGGTTTTACGCGGGATGATCGGCACGTCGCCGATCATCGCTTCGGTTTCCGCACGCCCGTGCGTCTCGACCAGCCCGATGACGACGTCGACGCCTTCGGCACGCAGTTGCTGCCCGCGGTCGAGCATGGCGTAGGTCTTCCCTGCGCCCGCAGCGGCGCCGAGGTAGACGGTCAGCTTGCCGTAGCCGACGCGCATCCGGTCCCCGAGCGTGCCCGAAAGCGGTGTCGTCATCGCCGTGCTCTCGATGTAGGACTGCTCGGCATCGAGCATCGCGATATCATTTTCGACGGGAAGGTTGATCAGTCGCGCGCCGACCTTGCCGCGCGGCAGAATGATCAGCGCTGCGCGCAATGCTGCAAAGTCGACCCGTTCCGGTTCCTCGGCGGGCAGCACTTCGGCATTGAATTCTGTGGCCACCCGCGCGACGTCGTCCGGATCGCAGCCGGGGTCGGGGAGTATTTCGAGCGCCAAATCGAGGGCCGCGGCGAGCGGCGCGCAACGTTGGACGAACCTCTCGGAGTCGACGCCCTTGGGCAGGATGGTTACTGCACTCGAGATCGTGGCGGCCGAGACGGTCGGGATCGTCAACTGATCGATCGTGCGCAGCAGCAGCTCGCGCAGCATGGTCAACGTGGACTCTTGGTACAATCCGCTCTCGGCGCGCGCGATGTCGCCTTCGTCGCGCACGATCTTGCCGCTTTGCAACCGTTCGCGAAGGATTTCTGGCGAAGCATCGAGCGCGATCACTTCGTCGGCGGTCTTGAGAAACGAAAGCGGCACGATTTCGCGGATCGGATAGCCGATGAGGCGCTCTGCTGTCGCGGAGACGGTCTCGAGGTGCGAAATGTTGAACGCGCCAAGCACGGTGATGCCGGCAGCGCGCAGCTCGAGTGCATCTTGCCAGCGCTTGCCGTTGCGTGCGCCGCCTAAATTGTCGTGCGCCAACTCGTCCATGATGATGACGTCGGGATGATGCTCCAGCGCCGCATCGAGATCGAACTCTTGATACTGATTCGTTCCGATCGTAACGGTGCGCGGAGGAATGATCGGCAGCCCTTCGGCCAGGCGCTCGAGATCGGGCCGTCCCTTCGTTTCGATCCAGCCGATCGCGACGCGCTTGCCGGCGGCTTGGAGGCGTCGCGCGTCGGTGAGCAGGCGGCGCGTTTTGCCGGCGCCCGGAACAGCGGCGACGTAAATGACCAGCCGCGCGCGATCGCCAAACTCCCGAAGAAGCTCTTCCGCGGAGCGGCGTCGCGCCGCTTCGCGTTCGTCGGCCGATCGATCCATGAACCCGGCCCGTTCGTCAAAATGAACCGCGTCCCCGCTGCGCGAAGCGCACGGTTAATGGCTGCCCTCTGCTACGCGCTCTTGGCGATTGCGTGGGTTATCGATCTCGTTACGCCACAGCTCTTTGTCGCAGCAATTTTGCTCAACGGCCCAATTGCGCTTTCCGCGCTTGCATTGCAGCCGTCGCTTACTATTCGGCTGGTCGTACTGGCGGAGATCGCCAACGCCGTTGCCGGCTACACCAATGGGCTGGCCGCCGGGCACCATTGGGACACGATTGCGATCGGCGATCGCGCGCTGTCGGCGGCAAGTTTCTTGCTGGTCGGCGTATTGACGTTGCGTGCGCAGCAGAGTGCGCGGCGCGCCGGTGAAAGCGACGAGCGCGAACGTCAGATCGGCCGCGAAC
>PMUE01000151.1 GCA_003167055.1 Vulcanimicrobiota bacterium
TGCGTCCGCGCTCGCTCGAAGAGTTCGTCGGCCAGAGTGACATCGTCGGTGAAGGGCGCGCGTTGCGTCGTGCGATCGAGAGCGATCGCGTGCCGTCGATTATTTTGTGGGGACCGCCGGGCACCGGAAAAACGACGCTGGGGGAAATCGTCGCCCACTCGACCGGCGCACACTTCGAAAAGCTGTCGGCGGTGAGTGCCGGCGTTGCCGATTTGCGCCGCGTCGTCGCCGAAGCGCAAGCGCGGCGCCGCGTCGGCGCGCGGACCGTGCTCTTCATCGACGAGATTCATCGCTTCAACAAGGCGCAGCAAGATGCGATTCTGCCCTACGTCGAAGACGGCACGCTCACGATGATCGGGGCAACGACCGAGAATCCGTCGTTCGAAGTGAACTCGGCGCTGCTCTCGCGCTCACGCGTCTTCGTGTTGCATCCGCTTTCAGACGGCGACGTTGCGACGATCGTCGATCGCGCGCTCGGCGATCCGGAACGCGGCCTCGGCAGGCAGGCGATCGAACTTGCGCCCGATGCGCGCGAGACACTGATCGGCTACGCGAACGGCGATGCGCGCACCGCGCTCTCGGCCCTCGAGTTCGCGGCGTCGAGCGCGCCGGAGCGCAACGGCGCGAAGACGATCGATCGGCCGCTCGTGCTCGAAGCATTGCAAAAGCGCGGCTCGACCTACGATAAAGGCGGCGAGCAGCACTACGATATCATCAGCGCCTTCATCAAAAGCGTGCGTGCGAGCGACCCCGACGCTGCGGTGTATTGGCTCGCGCGCATGCTCGAGGGCGGCGAAGATCCGCTCTTTATCGCGCGCCGGCTCGTGATCTTAGCGTCGGAGGACATCGGACTTGCCGATGCGCAAGGGCTTCAAGTCGCGATTGCCGCGCAGCAAGCGGTGCACTTCATCGGTATGCCCGAAGGCTTCTATCCGCTGGCGCACGCCACGCTGTATCTCGCGCGTGCAAAGAAGAGCAATAGCGTTGGCGGCGCCTATTCCGCCGCGATGCGCGACGTTCAAGAGACGCGCAACGATCCGGTCCCGTTGCATCTACGCAACGCACCGACGGGTCTTATGAAGGGACTTGGTTATGGGCGCGACTATCACTACGCCCACGACGACTACTCCGTCAAACAAGAGAATCTTCCGGAGAATCTGCGCGGCCATACCTACTATGAACCCGGCGACAACGACGAAAAAAAATAACGGCCCGGGGGATGAACCCCCGGACCGCGTTCCCGTTGCTACTTCTCGGAGTGTGCAATGGAGCTTCGCACACGAGTGAGGATACGACAAGGCTCTGAGATCGATCTGAGAATCGGATGAAAAAGCGCATTTACCTCGACCACGCCGCGACCACGCCGCTCCATGCCGACGTTCTGGCCGAGATGCTACCGTATTTTATTGAGGCCGGGCACAATCCGAGCTCGCTGCACGCCGAAGGCCGCCGTGCCCGGGCTGGGCTGGATCGCGCGCGCGATCGTGTCGCCGCGGCACTCGGTGTATCACGCAAGGAAATCACCTTCGTCGGGAGCGGCTCCGAGGCCGACAACCAGGCGATTCTCAGCGTTGCGCGCACCCACGGCGCTCGGGGCCGCCACATCGTCTCGACCCAGATCGAGCACCATGCGATATTGCATGCGCTCGACGCGTTGCGCGACGAGGGATTTGAGGTCACGCTGCTGCCGGTCGACCAGCGCGGGTTGATCGATCCCGAGGTCTTCGCGTCGGCGCTGCGCGACGACACGGTGCTGGCCAGCATCATGTACGCCAACAATGAAATCGGTGTCGTGCAGCCGATCGCACAACTGGCCGCCGCCGCGCGTAAACGGGGTGTGATCTTTCACACCGACGCGGTGCAGGGCGTGGGGCTCATCGAAGTGCGGCCGCGCGAACTCGGCGTCGACCTGCTGTCGCTTTCGGCGCATAAATTTTATGGGCCAAAGGGCGTTGGTGTGTTGTACGTGCGCGTCGGCCTGGTGCTTGCGCCGCTGGTGCATGGCGGCGGACAAGAATTCGGGCGGCGTTCCGGCACCGAAAATGTCGCCGGCATCGTGGGCCTTGCGGCTGCACTCGAGCAGGCAATCGGTGGCCAGAGCGCGCGCGCGGCGCGCATCGGCGCGCTACGCGAACGCTTGGAGCGTGGCATCCGCGCGCAGGCCGGCGAGGTGCGCATCAACGGCGCCGACGCCCCACGTTTGCCAAACAACAGCAACGTCTCATTTGCCGACATCGATTCGGAGGCGCTGCTGATGCGCTTGGATTTGGAGGGCATCGCGGTTTCAGCCGGAAGCGCCTGCACCTCGGGTGCGTTGGAACCCAGCCACGTCATCGCCGCGCTCAGCGTCGATCCGCGCTGGCACCAGGGCGTCATCCGGTTTTCGCTCGGCGAGGGGACAACCGAGGAAGAGATTGACCGGGTTCTGGAACTCGTGCCTCGTATCACCGCGGAACTGAGAGGGAGAGCATCGTGAGCGCACTGGATTGGAGCGTAGTCCTCGATGTCGGCGTCGGCGTCGGCGTCTTTCTCGTCGGCGTCGGCGCCCTAGTCGCCGGCGTCGCACTCGCAGGGACGCTTCGCCGCGTCGACCGCACGCTTGACGTGGTCGACGCCCAAATCGAGACGCTGGGGAAGCCGGTCGGCGAGACCCTCGAACACGTCGAAAGCATGGCGGACACCGCCGATCAAACGCTTGCCCGCGTGCGCGGCGTGGTCGCCACGCTCGAGGGGGTGGCCGATTCGGTCTCTCAGACTGCTGACCTAGCCAAGGGAGCGATCGCTCCGGCGATCATCAACATCGGCGCGACGCTCGCGGGAATAAGTGCTGGTTTGCGGCGCTTCGTGAGGGGAAGAACATCAGGCGACGGGACCGAGTGAAAGGCAGGTCATGAACAACGACAATGGCGGAGGTAACGGCTTTTTTGCCGGCTTCGTCCTCGGGGTCATCGCGGGAGCCGTCGTCGCACTGCTCTTAACGCAAGAGGAAACGCGCGATCTCTTGGTTGGGAAGGCACGCGAAGCGGGTAACCTAGCGATGGACGCCTCTGGGGATCTCCGAGAGAGCGCCGCAGACCTGTACGAGCGGGGTCGCACAATCGTCGAAAACGCGCGCGCCACGATAGGTGACGCGCCGAATCAAGACTAGGACGCACTAGCGCAATATATAGATGGAGAGGACGACGTTGGACATCAAAGTGAACGTGCGCGAGGCGCAAGGCGACTGCTACATCGTTGAATTGAGCGGCGAGATCGACGTCTATACATCGCCGAAGGTCAAGGATGCGATCGGTGATCTCATCGATCGAGGCGTTTACAATTTGGTCATCGATCTGGAGAAGGTTCGGTATATCGACTCGACCGGACTCGGGGTACTGATCGGCGGTCTCAAGCGCGTGCGCGAGCACGGCGGCTCCGTCAATCTNNGAAGACGCCGCAACGAAGGCACTTGTGTGAATCAGCCGTTGCCGAATACCGACGATGCCGACATCGTCGATCTTCGGATTCCGTGTAAGGCGGAATGGGTCGCGCTTGCGAGGCTTTCCGTTGCTGCAGTGGCGAGCCGTTTGAATTTCTCGATCGACGAGATCGAAGATATCAAACTCGCTGTCGCAGAGGCCTGTACCAACGCTATTCAGCACGCGCACGGAAGCCCGTTTATCGAGATTAAGTGCGAAGCCAGTGGCGGCGAACTGCGTCTCAGCGTTCGTGACTACGGCCGCGGCACGCGTCCCGAACATATTCGCTCACGCGAGCCCAACGACGAACGCGTCGGCGGGCTTGGCGTATTTCTGATTCGCTCACTGATGGACGAGGTGGAATACGACGTTCATCCAGATCAGGGTACGCTGCTTGTGATGGTTAAGCGGCTCACGGTTTAACGTGCAGGATCAAAACAGCGACGTTCGCTCGGTGCGAGAGCGTACACGTGAGTTGTTTGCGCGCTTCGCGGGTGTACGCGAGCGACACGAGAAGACTCCCGATGCTCTCGACCGCGAGTACGATTCGCTTCGCAACGAGCTCGTGATCGCACACTTGAACCTCGTGCGCTTTCTCGCGCTCAAGTTTTCCAATCGCGGTGAGCCGCTCGACGATCTCGTGCAAGTCGGTACCGTCGGATTGCTCAAGGCGATCGATCGCTTCGAGCGCGATCGCGGCGTCGAATTCACGACGTACGCAACGCCGACCGTCGTCGGCGAGATCAAGCGTTACTTTCGCGATAAGGGTTGGGCGGTCAAGGTCCCACGCCGGCTACAAGAACTCAACCTGAGCGTCAACCGCGCGATCGAAAAGATGACGGTCGCTCTGGGGCGCTCTCCGACGGTCGCCGAGCTGGCCAAAGCGGTCGATGCCTCCGAAGAAGAGATCTTGGAAGCCCAAGAACTCGGTCAAGCCTACAACCTGCTCTCGCTCGACACCGAGCTGGGTGGCGACAGCGACAAGAACGGTCAAACGCTGGCGGACTACATCGGAAAGGCCGATCCGAACCTGCAACTGCTCGAAGATCGCACGAACCTCGAGCGAGCCTTCGAGGTGCTCTCCAAGCGCGAGCGTTTCATCCTGTTCCTGCGCTTTTACGAGTCGGTCTCGCAGACCGAGATCGCGCGCCGCCTCAACGTCTCGCAGATGCACGTCTCGCGCCTCCAACAGAAGGCACTGGAAAAGCTGCGCGGCGCGCTTGCGGAATAGGTCGCTTGACAGGTCCGCTCGCTTGCCGCTAGGGTATGAGCGTGAGTGACGTCGTTCTTGGAGTTCTTCTGCATATTTTCGCGCTGGCGTGCGTGGCTTTCGTCATTTGGGGCGGGTTCGCGGAAGGCCGGCGGGCCGAACGCGACTACGCCGAGCGCATGTCGGGCGGGGCGCACTAGGAACTAGGCGTTCCCCGGCACTTTCCGGAACTCTGAGCGGTCATGCCCATCACCTCGCAAGAGCTGCGTCGTTCGTTCGTCGACTTCTTCGTTTCGAAAGGCCACAAGGCGCTGCCCTCGGCGAGCCTCGTGCCGGACGAGATGTCGACGACGCTCTTTACGATCGCCGGCATG
>PMUE01000236.1 GCA_003167055.1 Vulcanimicrobiota bacterium
TTGCGATCGCGTCGCTGCTGGTGTGCTGGACGTCGCCGGTACGGTTTCGTTCCGCCGCATTGATCGGATGCGGTCTGGTCTTTTACGCTTACGCCTATCCTCCGTATCTCCTACTCATCATCGTATTGGCAAGCGTAACGTACGCTCTCGCAAAGGTCATTGTGTCGTGCCGGCGGCACGAACGCATGAATGGCGCCAAGTGGGCGCTCGTGGCCGGCGTCGCAGCCAGCGTCGGAGTGCTGGGGTTCTATAAATACTCGACGCTCTTCGTGCAGACCATCGATCAACTCAGTCGCGGAAAACTGACGCTAAGCCCGCCGCATGTCCTCATACCGCTGGCCATTTCGTTTTTCACGTTCGAATTCGTGCACTATCTCGTCGATGTGTATCTCGGTAAGATCGACGATTTTTCCGTCAGGGATTTTGCAACGTTTGCCTTTTTCTATCCCACGCTCATCGCCGGTCCGATCAAGCGCTTCCAAAATTTTGCACCGCAGATCGGCCATACGCGAACCCTCAATCAGCTCTTCATTGCCGCCAATGTCTTCCGCGTCATTCTAGGACTTGCCAAAAAATCGATCATCGCCGATTCCATGACGCCGTTCGTCCAGCCGCTGCTGATGCCGGGAGTGCCGTACCATACGGCGGACTACTGGATCGCGATGCTCGCCTACACGGCAAAGATCTATTTCGATTTCACCGGTTATTCGGACATTGCGATCGGCATGGCTGCACTGCTCGGCTTCCAGATTCTGGAGAACTTTGATCGCCCGTACTGGTCGCCGAACATCTCGCAGTTTTGGCGCCGGTGGCACATCAGCTTAAGCTCGTGGATACGCGACTACATCTTCATCCCGCTGGGCGGAAGCCACCGAGGACCGCTCATGACGTTTTTCAACCTTGCGTTTGTGATGGCGGTAGCGGGACTGTGGCACGGCGCGTCATGGCACTTCGTCGCGTGGGGTCTTTGGCACGGCGGCGGCCTGGCGGCGCATCGCGCCTGGAGCGTGACGCTCGGGAAAAAGGCGCTGCTCCAAAACGGGGGCGCTCTGGTTCACGCGGTGTCCGTGTTCGTCACGTTTGCATTCGTGGCGTTCGGTTGGATTTTGTTCGCCGCGCCCTCGTTCGGCGCGGCGTGGGACGTCGTGCGCGGAATGTTTACACCGGCGGTAATTCACCTGTAACGTCGATCTTTAACGGGGCTGTTACGGTGCCGTGCGCGATTTGCGCAGCAAGGGCGTCGTACTGTGACAAGAGCGCTTGGCGCGAAATCGTCATTTCGAAGACCTTCTCCGCACCGGCATACGTCGCTACGTTGTACGCTGGATTAAGCGCGGCGATCTTGTCGTAGAGCACGCGCGCCGTTAGCATCGCGCTGTGCGGCAGTCTGTCGCTTTCGGTTCGCAGCGTCTGCAGCGCAAGCGTCTCGAGCTGCGTCATCGTCTGATCGTGGGGCGTGTGACTCTTCGTCGCATCCGCGACAGTAGTCGTCACGTCCAACAAGATCAACGCCGACGTACCGGCTCGTGCGATGATCGCTTTGGGCCCCGGCGTCGCCGTGTCGGCCGCTGCAGGCGATGCAAGGAGGGCTGCAATTGCAAAAACCAGGAACCACCGCATGTCGTAGATTTTCATCATGGTTGAGCCTTTAGCCACGGTTTGTCGTGCTTGAGCCGCGCGTAGACGAGTTTTTCCAGCAAGGCATTGCCCGGAACCGAGAGCTGATATTCGTTGTCGGACAAGAAGAGAAGCCGCCGGTTCGGCGACGCCTCGGCTGCAAGCATCGCAGGGCCGCCGTCGATCAAACCGTCATCGGTGCCCGCGAACATGCTCTTGTAGATGGCAGAGACGTCCGACCATTTCGGCGGTTCCTTCGGAAAAAGAAACGTCAGCCGCGTATCGTATTGTTCGATTTCCGGAAAATACAACGGTGTCGGGTGAAGCAAGACGTAGTACGGGATAGCTGCCTGTTTGAGCATCCTTCCAATGTCCGTGACCTTGGGCGAAAGCGTCGCCTGCCACGTCGCGAGGTCAACGAGCGGGCTCGTCAATGTCGGACGCCCGGGGTCGAAATCAAAGTTGGGCATCGCATCGTTGAACTCCCAGACCACGAGATCGACCGCACCGCTCGACGCAACGTCGCGGACGTAATCGTGCACATCGATCGGGCGTCCGGTAAATGCAATCGCTACGCGGACCTCACGCGGAATGCCAAGCTCTTTGCGGTGCTTGTTGAGATCGGCTTCGAGGATTCCCCCCAGCGTCGATTCGAATGGGATACCCCAACCCACGTAACAGTCGCCGAGGACAAGGATGCGATAGTACTGCGTTGCATCGCTGTAATCGCCCATCGGATTGCTCGGGTGCGCAAACTGCCGCGTGACGATATTTCGCATCTCACGAATCCGGCGGTTGCCCGCGTCTGCGAAGACGGCGCTGTTCCCACTTGATGCCGCGATGCCGAGCGGCTCCTCGACCAGCGCCTGCGCGCCGCCGCCGTCGCGAAAGGCCCCACCGTTGATGCTGTAATCATCGTTCGGCGGCTGGCTCAGCACTTGGTAGAAACGATTGAAGGGCAACGCTCCGCGTATCGCGTGCTCGCGCGGGTCGGTGTAGACGTACTTTCCGTTTGGAAGGGCTACGAGCTGAAACGCGTACCCTTCGGGAATGTTTGCCTGGGTATCGCCCACGCCACCTGGTGGATGCATCGTGTAATTCGCAGGACCGTTGTAGGTTGCATAGACCAACCGTCCGTCGTCGGCGAGAAGAATCCCGTCATCCTCAAAGTTGATCGACGTTACATATTTGCTGTCAGCGATCGGGATCGCTATCGACGTGACTTGACCGTCTTTGGTGATCTCGCGTAACCCAACGCCGAAATCCCCGACCCAAAGGTTGCCGTCTTTATCGAATGCAAGCGAACGCGGCTCGCTAAAGCCGGCCGTTGCAAGCGTTCCATCGCGATACGGTGTCGTCGGTGAGCCTGCGTAGGTTCGCACGACACCGTGATCGATGACGCGGATGCAGTGATTTCCGGCGTCGGCGATATAGAGCACGCCTTGCGAATCGAGTGCGATGCCGGCGGGATGAAAGAAACGCGCCTCCGATCCGGTTCCGTCGCGATACCCCCCGGGCACGCGCAGCGTTCCGGGCTCGATGGCGCCTCCGCCTGCAATCGTGACCACGCGATGATCCCGCGTAATCTCGCGAATTCGCTCGCCCTGAAAATCGGAGACATAGATGGTGCCGTCTTTCGCCACTGCGACACCATACGGAAACAGGAAGGAAGCGCTCGCTGCCGGGCCATCCGCTACGCCGGCCGCGCCAGTTCCGGCGATCGTCGAAAACGTTGCGTCAGCGAAGCCGGTGCCTCGCGTCACGAGACCCAGAACGACAAACAGGGTAGCAAATAGACATAGGCGGCTCACCCGGCCGCACTTCGCTACGGCGTCTTGAGGACCTCGAAGTATTTTGGCTTCTGCACCCAGCCCTTACTGGTGAAGCGGAAGATCGCCGTCGCTTTTGCCGTTGTTGGGCAGCACATTGGCGCATGCGGGCCGTAGTATGGACCGGTCATCGACACGGCGTAGCCCTGCGCATCGTGAATGACTTTGGCCGAAAGTTCGCAGCCGTTTTGAACCGAGAGGGTCGGCATGATCTGCTGCATCGCCGCGTCCTGGAACAATACGTCGACGCGACCGCTTCCACAATCCGCTGCCATTTGGTGGCTCGTGATCACGACTTGTTGAGCGCCGGGCCCCATCAACTCGCCTACGCCCGCGATTGAAGCGTTTTGCACCGGGAACCACAGATTCGCGCCAGTCGCCCTCTCGACGGTAGCGAACGGAATCGGATTCTGCGGCGACCGGTATTTCAGATGATAGACGGTCCCGTCGATCGCGTAGATCGAGAGATACCACTGGTAAAACGTCGTTGTCTTCCCGTCGTTACCGAGCGCCTTACGGCTGAGCACCGCACGCCACTGCGAATGCATCGCTTCGCCGGCCGGATAGAACACCTGGCTTTGCACAATCGCTCCGGGCGGTCGAGGGCTATAGGTGTAGTTGCGGGGCTCATCGGCAATCGCCGCAGTCGTGAGCGCAAAGACAACGGCGAGCGTAAGGATTAGATTCCGGCGTACCATTCGTATCCCTGATCCTCCCAGTAGCCGCCGCCGCCGGCGTAGATGTTCGCGAAACTGCCGACGACTTCGATGCGGCCAACCCATTTGGCGCTTTTATAGCCAAGCTGGGTCGGCACCTTGAGCCGAACGGGTGCTCCGTGCTCGATGGGGATCGGGGCATTGTTCATCCGCATCGCCAGAATCGCTTGTGGATGGCGTGCTTGGTGCAGATCCAAGCTCTCGTAGTACGGCGTGCCTTGATCGTCTTTATCGAGACAGTGAAACACGACGTAACGCGCGTCGCTGCGCGGCTGCACCAGATCGAGAATCGAGCTCACGCGAATCCCACTCCACTTCGCGACGACGCTCCAGCCCTCGACACAATCGTGGCGCGTGATCTGCGTCGAATTGCACATCCGCTCGAGCATCGCCATCGGAAAAACGCCGCGGCGCTGCACCGCGCCGTCGACGATCAATTTATAATCACGAAAGCCGTTGCGCGCGAGATCGACGTATCGCGAATCGACCGGCGTCGGCAAACTGTCAATCGGAAACTGCGCGCTGATGTCGCGCTCGCGATATTCTTTGGCGAGCCCGCGCGTACCGATCGCCGCGTGGGTCAGCCCCTGCGTCGATCCCAGCAGCTTATGGAAGGCGGCGTTGTTGTTCAGCGCGGTACCGATCGGCGCGCACGCCGCCAGCGCCGATGAAATCGTGGTCGCAACGAAGAGCCGCCGCTTCACGGGCCTGCTCCGTCGTGTTCGCCCAGACGATACCAGCCGGTAATCATCGAGTTCAATTGGTTGATGACGCCCTGGGTGAGCACTTGGATGGTGTGCACGACGAAGAAACCGATCAATGCCCACATCGCGACGAAGTGCCACAGCCGCGCGAACTGCCGTCCGCCGAAGATCCACGTCAGCGGATGCGCGATCGCATCGATCCCGGGCGAAAGCGCCAACCCGGTTAGCACGATGACCGGCGCGAGGACGACCAGCACCAGCGTGTACGCCGCCTTTTGCAGCGGATTGTAGATACCATGCGGCGGCGGTTCCTTACGAAGCTTCAAATAGTACGCTTGCATCGGCCAGAGCTTGGGGATGTCACTCGGACGCAGAATCATGTCGCGCAGATTGCCTTTGATCGCCGTCGAGATCAGCCACGCCGCTCCGCAGAGCAGCATGATCCATGCAAAGAACAGATGCCAACGGCGACCATCGGCCAAATCTTGGTAGGCCGGAATCGTGATCCAGCCAGGAAAGGCGCGCGGCACCTGGCCGCCCATACCGTCATCGGTATAGCCCAGCCATCCGGTTGTCTTAAAGGTATGACCGAAGATGGTCGTCGCGCCCACGCCGTCGGCGGGGGAGCCGATTTCCAGTACGCGATGTGCCGGGTTGCTCGTGTCCGACGCGTCGAGAAACGGCGCCGCATTGAAGATTTGCAACCCGCTCGAGACCAGGGCGGCAAAGGCAATCACCCACAGCCAATGGCTGGCTCGCGTCGCAATCGTGTAGCGGTAGATCCGCTTTCCTACCTTCATGTCACCACTATAACGCCTCCAAGGCGGCTTCGGATGAGAAGCCGAAGCTCAGGCCTTCGCATGACAACGATCCACGTCACTCATGAAGACGCCGTCGCGCGCGTCACGCTCGCCCGGCCCGAGGTTCGTAACGCCTTCAACGCCGAGGTCATTCGGGAGCTGCGCGATGCGTTCACCGCACTCTCGAGCGATGCAGGCGTTCGCGTGGTCGTGCTCGCCGGCGAAGGGAAAACATTCTCCGGCGGTGCCGACGTCAATTGGATGCGCGACGCGCTCGCGTTGAGCTACGACGACAACGTCGCTGACGCGGAAGCGATGAGCGACATGTTCCGCGCGATCGACCGCTGCAGCAAGCCGGTGGTCGGACGAATTCACGGCGCGGCACTCGGCGGCGGTGCCGGGTTGACGGCCGCCTGCGACATCGCGATCGCGGCGGACGGCACGACCTTCGGTTTCACCGAGGTCAAGCTCGGGATCATTCCCGCGGTGATCTCGCCGTTATTACTCGCGAAGATCGGTCAATCCCACGCGCGCGCGCTCTTTCTCACCGGCGAACGCTTTAATGCCAAACACGCGCTCACGATCGGCCTGGTGCATCAGGTCGTCGATGAAAACGACCTCGACAAGACGGTCGCGAGCGTTGTCCGCGAATTGGGCAGCTGCGGACCGAATGCCGTCGCGGCCGCCAAGACGCTGATCGCTCGCGTGAGTGCGGCAACCTACGACGAAACGCGCGGTATCACCGCGGCCATGATCGCCAAGCAGCGCGCGAGCGAGGAAGGGCAAGAAGGCCTGCACGCGTTTCTCGAGCGTCGACCGGCATCATTCGTTCACGATGGCGAGTAAGAAACCGATCCAGCGACTGCTCATCGCCAACCGCGGCGAAATCGCGGTGCGCGTCGCGCGCGCGGCGCGCGAGATGGGGATTGCCGCGTTGGGTGTGTATTCGCAAGCTGACGCCGACGCCTATCATCTGCAGTTCATGGACGACACACGCTGCATCGGACCCGCACCGGCGGCTGATTCCTATCTCAGCATCGATGCGGTTATCGCCGCCGCCGTCGCGATGAAGGCCGATGCGGTGCATCCCGGCTACGGTTTTCTCTCCGAGCGCGCGGCGTTTGCGCAAGCCTGCATCGACGCGGGTTTGATCTGGGTTGGGCCACCGCCCCAAGCGATGGCCGCGATGGGTAGCAAAATCGACGCCAAGCAGCGCGTGCGCGCATCCGACGTTCCGACCGTGCCGGGTTACGACGGCAAGGATCAATCGACGAAGCGCTTGCGCGACGAAGCCGCGACGATCGGTTTTCCGTTGCTGATCAAAGCCAGTGCGGGTGGGGGCGGACGCGGCATGCGGGTCGTCGAGTCGCTCGACGGTTTTGACGAGGCGCTCGCATCGGCGAAGCGCGAAGCGCTGGCAGCTTTCGGCGACGATGCGGTCTTGCTCGAACGTTACCTGCGCGACCCGCGTCATATCGAATTTCAAATTCTTGCGGACGCGCACGGCGCGACGATCCACCTGGGCGAGCGCGAGTGTTCGATTCAACGGCGCCACCAGAAAGTGGTGGAGGAAGCGCCGTCGGTCGCACTCTCGCCGGAGCTGCGTGCCGAAATGGGCGCAGCAGCGGTGCGCGCCGCGGCCTCGGTCGGATACGTGAATGCAGGCACGTGCGAGTTCATGCTCGACGGCGAGGGCAAATACTACTTCCTCGAAATGAATACAAGATTGCAGGTCGAGCACCCGGTGACCGAGTTGGTCTACGGCGTCGACCTCGTGCAGTGGCAACTACGCATCGCGAACGGCGAACCGCTCTCGATTGCGCAAGCAGACGTTCGTCCGCGCGGTTGGGCCATCGAAACGCGCATCTACGCTGAAGATCCGGCGAATCACATGCTGCCGTCGACCGGGCGGATCACGCGCTGGTCGCCGCCCGAAGGCCCGGGCGTTCGCGTTGACGCGGGCGTCACGACCGGCAGCGAGGTCAGCGTCTACTACGATCCGATGCTTGCCAAGTTGATCGTCTTCGGCAGCGATCGCGCGCAAGCGATTGCGCGCTTGCAACTCGCGCTCGACGACTTTACGATCGACGGCGTGCGCGCGAATCTGCCGCTGCTGCAATGGATCGTGCGCGATGAATGGTATCGTGACGGCCGCACGACGACGAGCTTTCTTGCGCTGCGGCTGGATGAATCGATCTTCGCGCCGCGCGCGGTACCGAAAGACGCGGTGGTCTACGCGATCGCGCGACGCCTGCTCGACGGCGATGTGCCATGGCGCATCGGCGGCGTCGGCATCCCGATCTGGCTGGCCTCGGGTTCGAGCGCCTTTCGCGTGTGGGCATCGGTAACGCGCGACGGATACTGGCAGCTTTCCGGCGACATCGCGGGCGAATTGCACGCGCATCGCGCCGGCGAGCGCATTGCCGTCACGTTTAACGGCGCCCCGGTGACCGACGCGCACCTGGCCTTCGAACCGATCGCGCCGCCCACCGCGCAATCGAGTGGGCTGGCGGCTGCGGCCGGCGAGGGCGATGGACGCGTGACCGCGCCGATGCCCGGCAAAATCGTGAAGATTGCGGTGGCGCCCGGCGCATCGGTCGAGGAACACGCGCTCCTGATCGTGCTCGAGGCGATGAAGATGGAGCACCGCATCGAGGCGTCGTTTGCCGGAACGGTCGGCACCGTACTGGTAAAGGAAGGCCAGCTCGTGCCGGCCGGGGCGGCGCTGGTGGAACTGCGCGCGCCGTCGAAGCGGTCGTGACGAACATGACTCTGCCGAAAACCGTCACCATCGTCGAGATGGGGGCCCGCGATGGTCTCCAAAACGAGCACGCGCTGATTTCGACGGCCGACAAGGTCCGCTACATCGACTTGCTTTCACAAACCGGGTTGCGCTGGATCGAAGCGACGTCGTTCGTCAGTCCCAAGGCGATTCCGCAGCTCGCTGACGCGGCCGAAGTCTTTACCGCGATTCGCAAAGTGCCCGGCGTACGCTACCCGGTACTCGTGCCGAATCTCAAAGGCTACGCGCGCGCCCGTTCCGCCGGCGCGGACGCGATCGCCGTCTTTACCGCTGCATCCGAGCATTTCACCAAGCGCAACATCAACATGACGATCGACGAATCGCTCGCGACCTTTCGCGACGTCGTGCAAGCGGCGAAGGGTGACGGGGTGTGGGTGCGCGGCTACGTTTCGACCGCCTTCGGCTCGCCGTTCGGTGACGTGGTGACGCCGGCGATGGTCGTCGACGTCAGCCGGAAGCTGCTCGAGATGGGCTGCGACGAGCTCTCGATCGGCGATACGATCGGGGTCGGCGTCCCGAGTCAAGTCGATGAATTGACGCCGGCGTTACTGCGCGTCGTGCCGCTCGATCGGCTTGCCTATCACTTTCACGATACGCGCGGCACCGCGCTTGCCAATCTCTACGCCGCACTCCAACACGGCGTGTACATCTTCGATAGTTCGGCGGGCGGCCTCGGCGGCTGTCCGTACGCGCCCGGTGCAACCGGGAATGTCGGGACCGAAGACGTGCTGTATATGCTGCACGGCATGGGCATCCAAACCGGCGTCGATATCGCTAAGGTGCGCGCTGCATCGCGCTTCATTCGCGGCATACTCGATCACGAATTAACCAGCAAAGCCTTCCAGGCACTCGAAGCTGCCGACCTACGGAGGACCGCCAACGCATGACGATCTTCGCTCTTCTCCTCGCTGCGGCGACGGCGACAAGCAATCCGGATGCCGCGAGTTGGGCCGGGGCATGGAACAGCCACAACATCAATACCGTGCTCGGGATCCTCGCCAAGGACGTGCAGATCGATCAACCCGAGAATTCCAAGCCGCTCGACTACAACGGCGCGCGCGGATTCTTCACGATGATCTTTCGCGCGTATCCGGACTTTCACGTCACGGTTCACCAGTGGATCGCGCAGGGCGATTCTGCGGTCTCGGTCGAGCAGGTCACCGGCACGTGGAGCGGTCCGTTCATCGATCCCGCAACCGGGAAAAGCACGCCCGCCAACGGACGGCACTTCGATCATCCGGGCGCGATGATCATTCAGTACGACGCGAATCATAAGATCGAGCACGTCCAGATCATTTGGGATCAACTCACCGTCGATCGTCAGCTCGGTATCACGCCGAAGTGATTCTACGAGCCGGGATTTTCTACGACGGGACGCTGTCCGCGCCGAGGCGCAACGTTGATATCGTGATCGACGGCGGGCTCGTCAGCGAGATTCGCAATACTGCTGAAGGGATCGCGCCGGATGCAACCGCGGCGTGTATCACGCCCGGCATGGTCAACGCGCACGTGCACTTGATCGGCAGCGGTGAGCCGAATACCATGGCTGCGATTGCGCTTGCGAATCAGAATCAACTGATGTTGGCAGCGGTGGCCAACGCCGCGAAGTCGGTGCGCGCCGGCGTGACGACCGTGCGCGATCTCGGCGCGCCGCACGGCATCGCGTCCGCGCTACGTGATGCAATCGACGCCGGCGGCGTTCCCGGTCCGCGGATGCGCGCAGCCGGTCGCGCGTTGTGCATGACCGGC